>JAZUCR010000866.1:0-4485 GCA_045639225.1 Victivallales bacterium | reverse complement strand
AACTTCATGCAGTATCAATTCTCCAGAAATAACAGGACCGTCAGAACAGGTCATGCCATCGCCTTTCCCAATAACATAAATTGGATTTCGGTGACAGATGACAAATTGGAAAAAATGAACAACAAGGAAAAAGACGAAATCGTGCAAAGCAAGGTTGACACCAGCGGATTGTGAACTGAAATTCGGGAGATGAACATTTTCACTTCATCTCTTTGAGCCCTACGTCTTTCGTAAAACAGACCATCAAACCATCTTTGCATGGGGCAAAGATAAAAAAACAACATAGGAAAGGAAACGGTCATGGGAAATGACAACGTAAATGTCACAGTCACCACACAACAACACAAATCCAATGCGCCCTGGATATTGGGAATTATTGCTTTCGCGGCAAGTATTCCCAACATTCTGTGTGCTACTGTTTGCGCTGCGGCAATCGCCGGATTCAGCGAAACAGCAAAAGAAGAAGCAGCAAAAAGCGGAGATGCCGCCACGCATGCTGCCGCATCTGGGACCAGCGATGCTTTAGCGGGAATACTGGCCGCTTTGGTAATTACCAGCTTGATCTGCTTTGTGCTGTCGTTCTTCGGGAAATCCAAAATTTCGGTCATTACTGGAATTCTGCTGATTCTCGGAGCTCTTTTTATTCTGATCAACAGTTTTGTCGGTCCAGGCAACATTCTGTGGGGAAGTGTCGCGGGAATCTGTTACCTGATTGCGGGCTGTTATTCCATCATCAACAAAAAACGCATTGCCTGATTCCCTGTGCATAAGGTGAAACATGTTCCCATATATTGATCTGTTCGGCAATAAATTGGGCATGTTTCCCTTATGTGCCGGGATCGCCCTGCTGGCAATAACCTTGTCTGTGCGTTACCAGTTAAAAAAGATATCGAGTGATTCGGATTTCGAAAATAAAATCATGATTGCAATTCCACTGTCCATGCTGACCGGGGTATTGACAGCATATTTATCCGATGTAATATTCCGCGGCGGTTGGAAGGCTTTCCACCAGCCTTGGAGATTCGGTTTCACCTTCTACGGCTGGCTGACAGGCTGTATCATTTTCTACTGGGGTTACGGAAAATTCAGTCAAATAAGGCCATTTATTCTTTTCAACCTTTTTCTTCCCTCATTTTCAGTGGCACAGGCGATTGGGCGAATCGGATGTTTTTGCGGAGGATGCTGTTATGGTCTCCCGTCCGATTGCTTTGGATTCAAATTTCCTCCGGGGGCGCTGCCATATCAAAAATATGGCGACATTCCGCTAATACCGATTCAGCTTCTTGAATCTGCGTATCTGCTGTTGGTGTTTCTGGTTTTATTTCGGAAAATACCTTTCCGGATACGCGCTGCATGGTATTTGATTTTGATGCCGACCGGACGCTTTCTGTTTGAATTTCTCCGTGGTGACAACAGGGGCGACATCTGTGGATTTTATAGGCTGTCCCCCGCTCAACTGATCAGTATAGTCTTATTTATTGCAGGGATCGTTTCGCTGAACAGAAACATATTTCAGAAAGGCAGCATCGGATCGCGTGAATTGTCGGACTAGTCAGACAGGTCGGACGGGTCAGACAGAGTGCGGAAAGCGGAGGTTTGACGCGAGATCACAGGAAACGAGTGTGGTAAACAAGTCCGACAGAGCGCGGGAGTCCGAGGCTTGACACGAGATCACAGGTCTTCGGTTCCCGCGGCACTCCGCATAACCGGTTCGCGGTTCCCTGTCCCGGCTCCGCCGTTTCATCTTGAAACTTGCAACTTGGAGCTTGAAACTTGCAAAAAGGGATGTATATTCATTATGAAAACTGGAAGATTTCAAATGGGTATATATCCTTCGACACATAAAACCTTGCTGGAACGAATCCGGAGCGGCGACGACGTCTCGTGGCGGGAATTCTATGACCGCTATTCCCCCGCCGTACTGAATATCTGCTCCAATGCCGGGTTCTCCGAATCCGAAGGACTCGATATTCTGCAGGAAGTCATGCTCAAAATCTTCCGTCATGATCTGGTTATGAGATTCGATGCGGAAAGAGCCCGGTTCCGCACCTATTTCAATCGCATCGTCCGTTCCTGCATCGGAGATTTCAATAAAAAGAAAACCCGGACCGAACACGAAATCACCGGAGAGGAAATTCCCGAAACGCCCGTTCCCGCGGAGCTGGATGCCATGATTGAGGAAGAATGGAAAAACCAGATGCTCAAGGAAGCGCTGGAACGTCTCCGCAATCAGGTCAAACCGGAAACCTTTCTGGCGTTCCAGCTGACGGCCATTCAAGGAAAAAGCACGAAGACCGCAGCTGAATTCATTCAGATGGACGTCAATATGGTTTATGTGGCACGCAGCCGCTGTCTGGCACGTCTGCGCAAGATCATCGAAGAAATCAACCGGGAAGATCCTGATCTGGCACTGAACTGGAAACCAGACGAATGAAACCGGAAATGCTCAATACAGTGCTGGACGGCTATAAGCTCCTGGCGGAACACGGATCTGGTTCCAGCGGAACCGTTTATCAGGCGGAAAACATCCTCTCCCGACAAATCGTCGCGCTGAAAATTCTGTCCGCACAAAACGATCTTGCCCAGCGGGAACTGGCGGCCTTGCAGCTGTTTCAGTCGATCGAGCACCCGAATCTGATCCGGATCCACCATATCGGACAAGCCGGCGATCAGGTTTTCTACACCATGGACTGGTGCGAAAGTTCGCTTGCCCGGCGGAAAGTATCGCCGGAAGAACTGGTCCCGATTGCTCAAAAACTGGCCGGGGCGCTGGCGGAACTGCATAAACACGGCCTGATCCACCGGGACATCAAACCGGACAACATTCTTTTCCGGAACGGGGAAATCGTGCTGGGCGATATCGGCTTGATCACCCGCGGGGAACACGCCACCTTTGCCGGTTCGCCGGGATTCATGGTCCCTGGACAGAGCACACCCAATGAATATTCGGATTGTTACGCTCTGGCAAAATCGCTTTACTGTGCACTCTCGGGGGAAAAACCGGACAATTTCCCGTTCTATCCCGGAACGCTCAGTAAACCGGCAGCCGTCATCATGCGGACGGCCCTGGCGGTCTGTTCGGCCCGGCCGAAAATCCGGACGGCTGCGGAACTGCTGCATTTCCTGAATAAACCGGAAAAACCGATTTGGCAGCGGGGATTCAAATCGCGGACATGGCTGTTCACATTACTCCTGATTTTATTTTTGACTGCACTGGGATTCTTCATTCATTCCCGTTTACGCAAACAGAATGTTCCAGCCGTTCCCAAAGCAAATCCGCCGGTAAAAACCGAAAAACGGCAGATTGATGCTCAGCCGGAAACAAACCTGACACGGCAGCCCCAATCATCTGAAATGGCACAGGAAACTCTTTTTTTTATGAGGGAAAGAGGAAAACTTGCCCAACAGGCGGAGAAATGCGTTGACGCCGAGGAAAAATTCAAACTGGAATATCAGGTATGTATGCTCGATCTGCTCATTCCGCTTCTGACACGCAAACACAGTATGCCGCTTTCGAAATTCTATGAAGAGCAGAAAAATCTCGTCGATATAACGAACTATACCAAACGGCTGCTGACCGCCGGGCTGGAAGAAGAAAGCAAATATATACTGCCGGAACACAAACACAAAATGAAAATCTCCGATCCGGAACTGAATCTACGCTGGAAGCAGGCAACTGCCGAATGGGAATCGCATAAAAAAGGCTATGTGCTGACAATTCTGAAGGAAATCAAGAAAGACGGAGAAAAACCGGAAGAAATTCTAAAGAAAATGGCAGTAAACAATAAACTGCTGCAAATCTTCGGAATTGACCAACTGGCTTTTATTGAACAATACCGGGAGGCATGGCCGGAAACCGCCAAAGAATCGGTTCTGGCCGATTATCTGAAATGCAGGAATGATTTTCTCCGTAAATATCAAAAAGGGAATTAAAAAAACTGCCTGGGGACGACTGCATCATATTCTTGTCTTATCGGGACTATTGGTCTTATAACAGCCGCTGAATAAAACAGATACATCCGGCAGGGATTCCGCTCGGAACTGAGTCTCCGATTGATGCGGGAACAGGAATTAAATCATAACGGGCCTTCTATCGCGCGGCTTCCGTATTCTCCGATTTTTCTTTCAAGTCGCATCGTATGCACTTTTTTTCGATTTGCTACACTTTACTTTTTCATTTTCCGTGTTACATTACAATCGTTAAGACAACGTTTAGCAAAGGATCATTTTATGGATTTCATATTGAAGCGCGCGGAAGTGAAAGACGCCGAACTGCTCGCCGAAATGCGGCTCGAAATGCGCAAGGAACGCGAAACCGCGGTCTGTCCCATGTCCGATGAAGAGTTTTACAAGTATCTCCTCGACTTTTTCCGCACCCGTCTCGCGGATGGCTCGTTCATTTCCTATATCGTCTATGAGGGCACGCAGGCGGCGGCCTGTTCGGGATTGTCCATCCAGGTTCATCCGCCCACGTTCGAGAACCCC
>JAZUCR010000865.1:0-6722 GCA_045639225.1 Victivallales bacterium | reverse complement strand
CGTCTGCGGTTCCGCGGGCTGGTATGATTATCTCCAATACCGGCATTTCCTGATCCCGAAAATCAGCCTGAATATACTGCCCGAAGCATTGAAATGGGGCGCGGAAAACGGGGTGAAATATTATTATGCCGAGGCTTATCCCGCGGACGACTGGCATACCGGTCCGATGCTGTGGCTGATCCTGAAATTGACCTGGGATCCGTCATCGTCCGTGGACGCTTTGGTGAAAGACTGGTGCACGGCGGCGGTCGGAAAAGAAGCTGCCGTTCCGCTGGAAAAATATTATCGTGCCTGTTCGGATTACTGGGAGAAGAAACTGCCCCGGACCGGGTATTTTCGGGAACACCGGCAGTATCTGCCGTTCGGATCGAGCGGGTATCTGGAACCGGTCAGTCCGGAATGGCTGGATGCCCGCCTGAAGGAACTGAAACAGGTCGTCGAACTGGCTTCACCCGCGGGGAAAAAACGGGCGAAGATGATCCTGCTGGGCTTTCTGAAACGGGAACCGGAAATCAGACTTTATATCCGGAACAGTCAACTGCGGAAGCAGTATCAGAAGTTGAACTTCAAAATGAAAGCTCAGTTCGATTTCGACCGGAAGGCCGGTTTTTCGGTCTGGCAGCGTAAAACCAGCAAGGGCTCTTTTTTCCACGATCCGCAGGAGGGCATCGACCGATCCGGCGCCGTAGCCATGGACCTGAAAGGTTCTTTCAAGGAAATGGTTTACCTGCGCGAACTCAAGGTGAAACCCGGGTTCGTCTACCGCGTTACCGTTTCCGTCCGGACGGTCGGGACCGATCCTTCCTGTAATGTTGGCCTGCGTGTTGCCTGGTCCGCTCCGGGAAAAGCCTGGCTCAATTCCGCTTATGAGGCGCAGGACAAATTAACGGAAGATTCCTCTTTCAGCTGGCGCAAACTCTCGGTCATCGTATCCGCGCCGAAAGTCGAGGATTGCCGGATGAAACTTCTGTTGAGCGCCGGCAATTCCACGAAAGGCAAAATCTTTTTCGACAATCTGACCGTGGAAGAAGCCGCTCCCTAGCAGCGGACAGAATTGACAATGCCGGAATCTGACCTTCCCGGCACCGGCATCGGTTCCTGCATTACTTCTTCGATCAGCTCGGTTTCGCCGGATTGGTCATTTCTTCATCGGCCGAAAGCAGTATCAAATTTCGATTTGAGAAGATAATGTATCATTTGAAAGGAAAAAAGATTGAAAAAACGGTGAACAGCAGTTAGATTAACTGATGCGGCATAAATGACAATTGAGAGGATATGAAATGGAACATCTGACAGGACAATATTTTTTGAATTCCGATCTGCGTGCGGAGGAAATCCGAAAACAAATCGGTTTGCTTTGCTCGGCCGGATACGAGGCGATATTCCTTCATGCCCGCGCCGGAATGAAAACGCCTTATTTCTCGCAGGAATGGTTCGATGCACTTCAAGTTGCCATCGACGAAATGGTCCGGCACGGCGTCAAATTCGCCATCTGGGATGAGGATAACTATCCCTCGGGTGACGCCGGAAATAGGATCTGCAATTCGTATCCCGAACTGGCTTCCTCTTATCTGAAATTCCACGTCATCGAGGCGAAAAAAGCTGTCCCCGTGCTGGAATTCTATTCCGTCAACGGCGCTTTCACCGGCTGTTTCGCGGTCACTGCGGACGGTTCGATCCGGGATATTTCCGCCCATTGCGGGACGCTGCGGCAGCAATGGGACCGCAAGGCGTGGGTGCAGTCTTCCGCTTATTCTCCGGCGGCGCAGCTGCCGTACCCGCATCGGCGGCGGTCCATGAATACACCCCGTTTCGCGTTGTCCTGGACTCCGGACTGCGACTGCCGGATCGTCTGCGCCGAATGGATCCATTGCGGGCCCGGACGGCATTCCAGCGACCTGCTCAATCCGGAAACGGCACGCATATTGATCGATCTGATCCATGCGGAATACGAGCGGCATTTCCCGGAACAGCTGAAACATTGCGCGGCCTCGTTCATGGATGAACCCAGTCCGGCCGGCGATTATCCGTGGACACGCCGTTTTCCGGAAGAATTCAAGCTCGATCACGGCTATGAACTGAAACCGCTGCTGCCGCATCTGGCGCTGGATATTGACGGACATTCGGCGCGGATCCGGAACGATTATCGCAAGACGCTCCATCGTCTGCTCTGTCAGAATTATCTGGATCCGGTCAGGAAATGGCTGAATGCGCGCGGCATCGCCAGCAGCGGCCATCTTACCCGTTCGGAATACCTGGCGTATTCGGGGCTGCACTGGCCCAATGAAATGCGCTGTTTCAAGTCGTTCGACATTCCGTGCTGCGACCCGCTCGGGGCGGGGATCGGACAGCCCGGCGCGGCGGCGCATCACATCGGGATCAAGGCCGTTTCCTCGGCGGCGCGTCTCTTCGGCAAATCCGCAGCGGGCGCCGATGCGTTCGCGGTCGGCGGCGACACCATTTCGCTTTCCGACCTCAATTTCATGCTGAATTATCATCTGGTGATGGGGCTGACCTGGTTCAATGTGCACGGGCTGTATTACACGCTCGACGGCGAGCGCCGGGACGAAGCACCGCCTTCGCTCTTCTATCAGCATTCGCAGTGGCCGCACATGAAAACGTTTCTCGACTATCTCAAAAAACGTTGTGACGAGCTGAGCGGCGAACATGTCTGCGATTTGGAAATGCTCTATCCTTCAGTTGCTTTGCAGACGCGTCTGCCCGATGATCCGGCGCTGGATGAAGCATTGCATCTGACCGCGGAGGACCTGGTGTCGCATCAGCGCGATTTCGAGCTCATCGACGAGGTAACGCTGTGCGAACAGGATCCGGCGGAATTTGCCGCTTTGCGGCCGTATTTCGTGGTGGCGCATGCCGTGCGGATCGAACGGAAAGCCGCGCAATGGCTGGAACGTTATGCCGCGGCCGGCGGAAAGCTGTTCGTGGTCGGTGACACGCCCGTGATCCTGCCGGACCCGGATGGCGCGAAAGTGGAAAAATGGACCTTTGCCGGGGCGCACCGCGATGATGATTACATCCGGAAGATCGCCGCTCCGGAACTGACCGGAGAACATTCCGAAAACATCCTGATCCGGCGCATCCGGAAAGACGGTCAAATCCGAGGCTTTCTGTTCAACCGCGGCCATGAAACCTTCCGAGGTGTTTTCGAGGGGAAAGCGGTGGAGATCGCCTCCGGCGAAGCGGGGTTTGCCGATGAACTGCGCGTCCGGGAAAAAGTCCCGTCTTTGATGGTTTCTGCCTGGAAACTCACGTTTGGACCGAACAGTGTGCCGCTCCATTACTGGGAAGCCGGGATCCAAAATGCATATGATCTGGTGACGAAACAGAATATCGGCTTGAACCAGGTTCCGGAAGAAGGCGAGTATTCCGCTGTTTTTACGTTGGAAGATTTGCCGGGGAAAGTGTTTTTTACGACCGAAGAAGCCAGTCTGCAGCGGGTGGAATTCAGTTTGAATGGAACGGTCCTGCGCGATTTCCGGAAAGCGGATTTCCGGGACTGCCGCGAACTGGAATGCGAGGTGACGGCTCTGCTGAAACCGGGAAGAAATATCCTGTCCTGCCGTGGCGAACTGATTGAAAATGCACCGTATCTGCGCGGACGTTTCACGGTGCGGTTCCCGCTCGGAAACTGCGGTTATCCCGTGCTGTGCGCGGCACCGGAATTTTACGAGCTGAAGGAGCCGCGGGATTACCGCACGCTCGGGTATGGGACCTTTTCCGGAACAGCCGTTTATGAGGGGACCGCGGAGACTGCCGCAGCGGGCCGTTATACGCTCGATCTGAAGCTGGTGAAGGACTCCGTGCGGGTCTGGATCGACGGTGTGGAGCAGGGGACGCTGATCGCGCCGCCTTACCGACTGGAAGTCGAACTCACAGCGGGAAAACACACGATCCGGCTGGAAGTCTGCAATGCACCGGGCAACCGGGATATTCTCGCGGGCTTGCCTGCCGGACTTCAGGCTCGGTAAACCGTCGGCCGGGACGGAGCGGGAGTTTTCAGACTGCGGCGTTCGATCAGCTGTCCGGAAACCAGGACCGATGAAGGATCCCCGCCGGATTCGAAGATCTTCCGGAGCAATTGAACGGATTCCCTGCCGATGAGCTGGACTTCTTCGGTGACCGAGGTAAGTCCGCGGTTTTCCGCCTCGGGCCAGGTGATATTGTCATAACTGATGACCTCAAGGTCGCCGGGGATCCGCAGCGATAATTTTTCACAGAGATCATAGACATGGGCGGCCCGGTAATCGCGGAGGGTGAAAACCGCCTCGGGGCGCTGCCCGGGCGGAAGCGCCAGCCGGTCGGCAAGCTCCGGCAGGGGATCATGACCGGTTCCGCAGAGGACCGCTGAATCGTCCAGCGGGATATTTTCCTCCGCGGCGGCGCCCCGGAATCCGGCCAGAAGTTCGCGGTAAAGAAAATGATCGGCAGGCCCGGAATAAACCAGCGGTCTGCGGCACCCGGCCTGAAACAGCCGCAGTCCGGCGAGCCGTCCGGCTTCACGGTAATCCATCCTGACCGATGGAGCATCGAGTTCGTTTTCGAGATTGGCGATGACAAACGGAATGCCGGATTTTTTCAGCTGATCCAGGTCGAAGCCGGAAATCTGTTCCAGAAAAATGATGCCCTGGATCTCGTCGGCATTGCAGCGTTCGCGCAGTTCCTTGAGATCGAGTTCGGCCGGCGGGGTGGAAAGCAGGACTTCGGCAAACAGTTCATTGGCGCCGGCACAGATGCCGGAGACGATGCCCATGGTTTCGTAAGCCTTGACGGACATTGGCTGCGGCAGCCGCAGAATGAACCGTTTCAAACGGCGCGGAGTCTGCTTTTTGATGCGGAATCCACGCTTGGGAACGTTGTAGATGATCCCTTCCTCCTTGAGGACGCGCAAAGTGCCGCGGATGATGCCGCGTCCGACCTGATACTCTTCGGCGAGCTTGCGCTCGGGCGGCAGGAAGGTCACCCGGTCAAATCCGCCGGAGAGGATTTTCCGGCGGAGACTGGTGATGATCTCTTCGTTGACCGTTCGGGGCATGGGTCACAGACCGAGGATGCGGATGGCGTTTTCGCGGGCGACTTTCCGAAAAACCGTCTCGGAAATTTTGCCGTCGTCGCGGAGCTGGATCAGGAAATACGCCAGCTTTGCATTGGCGTCGGTCGGTTCGAGGCAGACATCCATGCCGAAGCAGAGTCGGTCCTGGAATTCATTCAGGAAGGAGACCGCATAATCGGGGTCGCGCATGAGCGCATTGGCGCCGGATCCGGCGGAGAGATCGCCGAAAAGATTGGGATATCTGCGGAGCAGTTTCGGTACGGCGCCTTCGCGGACTTTTCCTTTGGGATAACCCATGCGGTCGGACACCAGTTCGAGTTCGCTGATCTCGGCCCAGAAAGTCTGACTGTGACCGAGCATCCGGAGATTCGGGAAGCGCTGGAGCGTTTCCGCCAGTCCCGGCAGACCGGGTTCATCGTAAATTCCGTAAGTACCGCCGAGTCGATGTGCCAGATGGAAGGTCATCGGCATTCCAGTCTTTTCCACGGCACGGAAAAAATTCTGCATGAACGGATCGAAGAATGCCATGTTGTAAGTAGCTTCCCCGACTCCTTTGCAGCCCAGTTTCTTGTAATGCAGCATCAGATCTTCCAGCGGCGACTGCGGATCGTTGCCGATCGCTCTCGGATGCACATTGCAGAACGGAATGAAACGGCCCGGAAATTTTTCCGCCGCCTCAAGAATATCCTCGTTGGATTGTGATAAATAAAATTCCGGTCCGATCATCGGCATCAGAACGCCGCGTTCGATCTGATGCCGGTCGTAAAATTCAACCAGTTTTTCCGGCGTCACCCAGAGTTTCCCATACCAGGGATAAGTGGGATGGCGGTAAGCATGTCCATGGATGTCAATAAACATTTTAATTCCTTTCGATATGGTTAATAACCCAGTGGTATCTTTGAAGAATAATGTAACCGGATTTAAGGGTTTTTCAAGTCGTTTTACAAAAAAACAGGAAAAAAATCGGATCCGTCTTGATTTTTGGTTTTATCAGTATATATTATTTCATCGGGTTGAAATAACCCAATGGGATAAAAACATAAGGAGTGCGTAAGATGAGCAAGCTGGCTTTATACGGCGGGACCCCGGTCCTGGCTGCGAAAGACATCCCGGAAGAACTGTTTCACTGGCCGATCGTGAATGATGCGATGCGTCAGGCGCAGACGGCGGTGCTGGAGGCAGGAAACATGTCGGGGACCGATATTTCGCGTCGATTCGAAACGAAGTTTGCCGAATGGCATGGGATGAAATACGGACTGGCGCATAATACAGGCACCAATGCACTGATTTCGGCGATGTATGGAATCGGACTGGGTCCGGGCGACGAACTGATCTGCCCGTCGGTCACCTACTGGGCAAGCTGCACGGCGGCATTGGGACTGGGCGCGGCCGTGGTTTTCTGTGATATCCGCGAGAAAGACCTGCAGATCGATCCGGCCAGTTTCGAAGCGCACATCACCCCGCGCACCAAAGCGGTTGTGGTGGTCCATTACATGGCGCATCCGGCGGATATGGATGCCATCATGGCGATCGCCCGCAAGCACGGAATCAAGGTGATCGAGGATGTTTCCCATGCGCAGGGCGGTCATTACAAGGGAAAGATGCTCGGAACCATCGGCGATGTTGCGGCGATGTCCCTGATGAGCGGCAA
>JAZUCR010000864.1:0-5227 GCA_045639225.1 Victivallales bacterium | reverse complement strand
AGTTCCGAATTGGAGACCGAATGGTTCAGGAACGATTATGTGACCGGACGGCACCTCCCGTTGAGGCGGGCGGGCCGCCCGGAAGAAATTGCAGGCGTTCTGCATTTTCTCTGCGGACCCGATGCAACATATATTACCGGTCAGACCTTGATTGTTGACGGCGGTTTGACCATCACCTTTTAACAGAGAATGTTCTTATGAAAATTGAACAGGTTGATTTCCATTATCTGTCCGATGACGTGATCCGCGACATCGGGGACGGCAGTCAGGATGCTCTGCTGGTACGAGTGGTTATGGATGACGGCAGTGAAGGATGGGGGGAATGTGAAGCGGCTCCTTTGGTTTCCATCGCAGCCTGGTGCTGCCCCATGTCCCATCTTGCCTGCAAACCGCTCAAAATGTCGGTCATCGGCGCTGAAGTCAATTCGCCCGAGGATATTTATGCTCTGACCGAAAAGGTCCGTCGGAACAGTTTCGACCTGCTTCAAGCCGACCACACGTTGTCTGGGATCGACATCGCCCTCTGGGATATGCTCGGGAAAAAACGAGGCGAGCCGGTCTGGAAACTGTTGGGCTATGAAAAGGCATATCCCAAGACCGCTTACGCTTCACAACTGTTCGGAGATACACCGCAACAGACCTATGACAAGGCCGTACAATCGCGTAAGGCAGGTTTCCGTGCGGCAAAATTCGGATGGGGACCGTTTGGACTCGGTACGGTGCAGGCGGATACCGAACATATTGAAGCGGCACGGGAAGGACTCGGTCCCGGTCTTTCCCTGATGGTCGATGCTGGTACAACGTGGGGCCATGATGTCCGTCGTGCCGCAGCGGTCGTTCCCGCTTTGGTCAAAGCCAATGTCGTGTGGCTTGAAGAACCGTTTGCTTCCGGCGCGCTGAAAGCATATGCCGCATTATCGGAAAAACCCGGATGTGCCGGACTGCTTGCCGCAGGCGAAGGTTCGCACAATCCGGATATGGCATACAATCTCATCGACTTCGGGAAACTGGGATTCATTCAAATTGACACCGGACGTATCGGCGGCATTTCCTCCGCAAAAAAAGTTGCGGAACATGCGGAAAAAACCGGAACAATCTATGTCAACCACACGTTTACGACCTCGCTGGCGCTTTCCGCTTCAATACAGCCTTTTGCGGGACTGAAAGATTCGCCGTGGTGCGAGTTTCCCGTAGAAAGCGCTCCACCGTCGCGTCTGCTGACGCGGCAACGGATTATGCCGGATGAAAACGGGCAAATTCTTCTTCCGGACCTGCCCGGGCTGGGGGTGGAAATCAATTCCGAGACGGTCGCCCGTTACGGACGCGAAGTTATGATCGTTTATGAAGGAAAAAACATCTGGAGTATGAAATGAGAGAAATACGGATTCTGGTCCCGCCTCCGGCATTGTTGAAAAACGGCGAACTTGACACTGCCGGCATGACACGCTATTACAACTGGATGGCGGACCACGGCATCAACGGTCTGTTCCTGAATGGCAGTACGGGGGAATTTACGATTTTGTCCGACGAGCAAAAAGTCGAAACTGTCCGCATTGCAAAACAGACGGTCGGCAGCCGCATGTTCCTGATCGCGGGAGCCATCACGGGGGCCACTGGCCTCACCGCTCAATTGACCGCACGCTATAAAGAGGCTGGAGCCGATGCCGTTGCGGTATGTCCCCCGCCTTTTTTCAAGCATGGGCAGCCCGGCATCCTCAAGTTTATGAAAGAATTGGCGGATATTTCCGTTCTTCCCGTATATTTGTATGACATTCCGGCATTTACATCGCCGATGGCTTTCGAGACGATCACGGAACTCGCCCGTCATCCGAACATTCACGGTCTTAAGGACAGTTCCCGCGATTTTGCCCGCTTTCAGGGGCTCCTTTCTACGATTAAGGCATTCCGCCCGGACTTCAAAATCTTTACCGGGTCGGAAGAACTGCTTCTGGCAAGCCTCATGTTCGGAGCGGATGGCGCCACGGTTGCCACTGGCGGCATTGAACCGGACAAGATTATGGAAATCGTTTCCGCTTGGCGGAATGGCGATTTTGAGCAGGCAAAAGCAATTCAGTTCGAACTGTTGCCGTTGATTCGGAGTTGGTTTGTTAAGGATTTCCCGGAAGGTTTCCGCGATGCGGTCGCCGCCAAAGGTTTTCTGTAAGGATTCATGATGAATTGTCCTGTTCTCGAAAATGACTTCTTGAGGATCACGATTGACCCTGCGCATGGCGGGCGGGTCGTCAGCTGCTTTGATAAACACAAGGCAGAAGAATTGCTTTGGTATGATTCTTCGCGGCTTCCTGTGAATCCCGCATTGGATTACGATGGCAATTTTGCTGGTGGCATGGACGAACTGCTTCCCAATGACCCGCCGGAAGACGGTTTCCCCGATCACGGCGAACTCTGGACTTTGCCGCTGGATTGGAAAGCGGGACAGGGAAAGACGGAACTTCATGGCGTTCTGCCTCTCAGCAGACTGGATTACCGCAGGACCATGCATTTGGATGGAAATACTCTGGTCTCGGAATATCGCATTGAAAACACCGCATCCCGCACTTTGGAGTTTCTCTGGAAACTGCATGCTGCCCTGCTGATCGAAAAAGGCGACGTGCTGGAAGTCCCGGCGAATTGCATCCAAGCCGCAGATCCGGGTGACTGGTCGAAAACTCCGCATGGTATGCCGAGAAAATGGAACGATACTTACACCATCTCGGAAATGGACGGTACCGCCGATTTCTTTTACCTGACGGACCTGACCGGAAATGAAATCCGCCTGAAGCGCCGCAGCGGGACAGTCTTCCGCTGTCGGTTTGATGCGGAAATATTTCGGTGCGTCTGGATCTTCGCAAGTTTCGGGCGTCTGAACGGGTCGCACACTCTCATAATGGAACCCTGCACAAATTATCCGGGGACTCTAGCGGAAGCTCGCAGGAATAAAGTTTGCGCTCGACTACTCCCCGGAGAGAGTTTCCATACTGTTGTAAAATGGAGTATATAGCAGTATATTAAAAGTGAATAAAGCTTCTCAGATGGAGGGCAATATATATGGCCGATGACGCTGTAAAAGAAATGTTTGCATTGGATGAAAATGGGAATTTCCTGCGGTTGGGCGATTACCTGACGGGTTTTGCAGCGGCAGCGCCGTTCTGTCTCCATGCCGACGGCATCACGAAATTCGATAAACCGACTGTTTCTGGAAGCAAAAACGAGCGGACGCTGAGCTGGCGTGAAGCAAAAGGGAAACTGGAAATCATCTCCCGGTTGCGATTTGATGAATCAACCGAAATCATTTCCCGTTGCGATACTCTGGTCAATCGGACGAAGAAAAAAATCATAATCCGGAAATATGCCGCATGCTTTTCGTTCATCCCCGGAGAATATGAACTTTACAGTCAGCGTTCGCTCTGGTGCCGGGAAAGTCAGGGAGAGTGGACTGGAATTCATACCGGCTCCATTACGCTCGGTTCGCGTGCCGGACGCTGGTGCGAGGGCGCAACGCCATTTGCCGTTCTCCGAGATTGCTATTCCAGTCATGCACTTGCCTTTCTAATTTTTCCTGAAGGCGACTGGATGTTGCGCTTCGTGAGTTGCACGACGGGAGGCGCGGGCAAACTGCCTGATCTTATGGTGGAAGCCGGACTTTCCGACGACCGTTTGGAACTGGAACTTGCCCCCCGGAGAACGTTGGGAGGCTCCTGAGGTTCTAATCCAGATTTTGCCAACCCGCGAGGCATATTCGGGAACCGCCGCCATAAACCGATGGCTGAACTGCCGTTTTCCGGCCCGGACAAAACATTTTCCGGTGGTTTACAACACCTGGCTCGACAAGATGTCAAAGCTGGACGTTCCACGGTTGGAACGGCAGCTCGCCGCCGCGAAAAAGTGCGGCTGCGAAGTGTTCGTGGTCGATTACGGCTGGTACGAGGACCTGGGACGGTTTACACGCCTGAATGACTGGGATGAATGTACCGACCGCGCTTTCTTTGGAAACATGATTGGGTTTGCCGATAAAGTCCGGGCTGCCGGTCTTGGTTTCGGGTTCTGGGTGGAAATGGAATTCTTTTATGATCAATCTACTGTCGTGAAGGAACATCCGGAATGGTTTTTCCCGTCGGAACATCCGAATATCGTCTGTCCGAAAACTTGGCTGCCAGAGGTGGAGGATTACTTGGTAAACAGCCTTGCTGCCACTATCAGCCGCTACAACGCAGTCTATGTAAAAAACGATATGAACCATTCGCAGGGATATGAACCATCTCGTTTAAGTCGCTACCAAAAAGGCGTATTCCGGGTTTTCGCCAGATTGCGTGAAATGTTGCCGAATGTAACCTTTGAAAATTGTTCCTGCGGCAGTCTCCGAATGGCTGCGGGGGGGATGATGGAAGTATTCGACAACCATTTTATCAGCGACAACGCTTCCCCTTTGGAGAACCTGCGGATGTTTCAAGGGATGTTGCCCCGGTTCGCCCCCGGCCGCATTTACCATTGGTTTGTCGGGGCGGAACTCCATCCGGAAGCGGAGCCTACCGCTTCTTTCAATGCCGGGATGACGGTTCAGCCGCAAAGTGCGACATGGTTCCGTATGCAAACGGAAGACCTCGATTTCGGACTGCTCTGCAATCTGACCGGACAGGTGGGTTTTTCCTGCGACTTGGCGTCATTCTCCCCTGATAATCAGAAACGCATCGCCCGATATACCGCTTTTTACAAACAGTATCGTTCCTTTTTTCTGTGTTCCGAAGCATACCTGCTAACCGCGCCGGAACACTTTGACAAACAGCGAGGTTGGATCGCACTTCAGCTTTCCGGTCCGGGAAACGATACTCATTTTCTGTACGCATTTCACTGTATCTGCGACGGTGATGAACAGAGAATATTCCATCCGAAAGGCTTGGATCCTGATCAACAATATGAGGTTTTTGAAATGTTTCCGGAGGAAGTTTCCCGGGAAACGGAAATTTCCGGAGAAATGCTGACACGTTCCGGTATTCTGATCGAGTTCCTCAACCATCAGCAACACACTTGGAGAGGTAAATTGATTATTATCAGGAGGAGAACGGATATATGAATTCAGATGTATTTTCCATCAGCGGGTTCTACCGCTGGAATCGTACGGACGATCAGAAGATTTCCCAGGTATGTCAAGAATTTTCTGAAGCGGGGACCCGTTTTCTTGTGGTTGATGCGGAAACCGTTAAAAAACTCCTTGAGCAGCCGGAACGGA
>JAZUCR010000863.1:0-3243 GCA_045639225.1 Victivallales bacterium | reverse complement strand
TCTTCCATCGGACCGTTGATATTGCAGTTGAAGGTCAATCCCTTTTCCTTGCATTGGGCCATGACCATGGTGTTGATCTGCTCCAGGAGTCCGTTGAGGGAGAAGAGTTCCTTGCGCAGGACCAGCCGGCCGGATTCGATGCGGCTCATGTCCAGAATATCGTTGATGAGGCCCAGCAGATGTTTGGCACTTTTGCTGATCTTCTGCAGATATCCGCGGGTCGTCCCGGAAAGCGACCCGTCCCGCAGCGCCAGACTGTTCAGCCCGATGATCGCATTCATCGGAGTGCGGATCTCGTGGCTCATGTTGGACAGGAAAGCCGTTTTCGCCTTGTTGGCAGACTCCGCTGCGGCAAGCGTGGTCTGCAGCACTTTCCGATTCCGTGCCAACTCCTCTTTCTGACCTTGTTCGCGCCGCACAGCTCTCTCCAACTCATTGCGATATTCATCCTTCTCATCTTCTACGACAAAACTGTGCAGCAGACAAGTTCCGACCATGCATCCCATGGCATAAAACGGCCATAATGGATAAAGGAGCTGAAAGACGATCAGCGCGATCATCGAAACTCCGAACAATCCGATGGCGAGATTTCTCCGCCAGACTGTTCCCCTGGTCTTCAAGGTCAAGCCGAACGTGTACAGCGAGGTCAGCAGAAACATCAGTATCTGCACGTAAAGAGTGGTATGCCGCAAAACCGCCGTATGGTAAGTCCCCGATTCATCGAACCAGAACATGACGGGATAAAACAGATTCGAGATAATGACGATGAGTTCGAATCCGAAAAAAGCCCAACCGCCATACCAGAGCATGGTATCGAACGAGGTGTTGCCTTCCAGATAGGCTATGACATACCGCGTCCACAGCAGAACCAGCACCGCCATTGCCGCAAAATACAGCGTCGTGTCAAGAAACAGAAGAGATGTTAGGTGATGGGCATCCAGAATGCCCCATAGCGCATCCGTGATGTAGTAAGCTAGAACGGCAAAGAGAAAACTGCGGTATTTTCGCAGGATTTGCCCCGACCCGGAACTTCCCGTCAGCCACAGAACATCCCGATTCGTGATGACCAGAATGATCCCGGCTAATATTCCGATAATTGAGTAAGTCATGCTGCATCTTTCTTTTTCCGTAATATAACACTCTCCAGCCGTTTTTTCAAGCTGGAGAATGCCGCCCGGAGCTTTGTCGAAGGAGGATCCGGCCTGGGAAGTTCGCGGAAACCGGCGTCAACTGATCTCTGAGCACTCTATCAGGGAATGCGGAGCAGAATGGTTTTTTCCAGCAGCATGCCGAACAGCAGGAATCCGATCGCGATCCAGCACAGAGCCGGATAGAATTCCCGCCAGTTGACCAGAATGGTCTGCTGGACCGAGGTCTTTTCGAGCTTGTCGATCTGTTCCATTGCTTTGCGCATGGAATCCCCGTCGTCGGCTTTGTAATAAACGCCGCCGGTGGAATCAGCGATATCCTTGAGCAGCTGTTCGTCGAATTCCCCCTGGATCGGTGCGAAGCCGGAACCGAAGATGCCTTCCTGCTTGACCACTGCATTGTTGGATCCGATGCCGACGGTGTAGACGGTGACCTGAAAAGTATCGGCCAGTTTTGCGGCCTGACGCGGAGTGACTTTCGCATTGACGTTGTTCACGCCGTCGGTGAAAAGCACGATCACGCGGCGTTTGGAATCGGAATCCTTGAGACGGCGGACCGCGGTGGTGATCGGTCCGGCAATGCCGGTCTGATCGCCGATCACTCCGGTTTCCAGCCGGTTCAGATTGGCGAGCAGCCAGGGATGATCCAGCGTCGGCGGACAGACCATGTAGGGCAGGGGCGCAAAAGCCACCAGCCCGATCCGGTCGTTGGGACGTGCCTCGATGAATTTGGCGATTTCCGCTTTGGCGGTGCCGATGCGGTCTTTGACCAGTCCGGACGCCATGGCTGCGGAGAGCTGAGCTTCGGTCCGGATCTTTTCGGGCACATCGATCGCCCGCATGCTGCCGGAAAGGTCCAGCGCAATGATGATGTCGATCCCTTCGGCGCGGCGGCGGATCTGTTCCATGCCTTCGCGCGGGCCCGCCAGCGCCAGGACGATCGCAATGCCGCCGAGCAGATAGCAGAGCAGGGGGATGAGCTTGCGGAGATTGATTTTGCCGCCGGTTTTTTCCGCCGCCATGCGGAACGGTTTCAGCGACGGTATCGCGATGGCGGGATCGGGCTTGAACCAGGCCCGGAGCAGCACCAGTGCCGTTACGATCAGCAGAAGCAGCAGATACGGATGAGCAAATGCGTAAATCATTTATTCTTCTCCTTTCCATCCTCATGCGGGGTGGTTGCCCGGATCAGTTCTCCGGCTTTACCTGCGGCATCTTCGAACAAACTCCGGTCGGCTGAAACTCTGGCGAATTTCACCATGTCGGCGGCCGTAAGGAAGTTTTTCAGGAAATCCCGGTGTTCGCGGGAGAGGTTGCCGCTGCCGCGTTCCAGATCGGCCATGAATTCCGCAGTGGTCTGACGCTCGGCGCGCAGATGGAACCGCTCTTCCATGTATTCCCGGACGATGTCCGTGAGCCGGGCAATGGATTTTTCGGGATGGGCCGTGCCGGTCCGGACTTGTTCCAGCAGGGACTGGATGGCGGACAACGCTTTTTCCCACGGCGGGATGATCCGTTCGCGGACCCGTTTCCGGAAATGAAGCACGATCAGCACGATGACCGCGGCGGCCAGCAGGATCAGGACGATCACCAGCCATAAGGTGCGGCGGCTCTGCTGCTGTTTCGCGGGATCGACGGCACCGGCGAGTTCCAGCTGGTTGCCGGTGAGCTTCGGCGCGGTCACCTGCAGGGACGGCAGTTTCAGGTCAATGGTCTGCCGGTTGCTGAAGACTGCCTGCGCCTGCGCTTCGGGAATGTTTCCCAGCCGGTAGCACTGCAGTTCGAATGTGCCTTTCCACAAGTCGCTGCCCCAGCCCCGTTTCACCAGTTCGAACGCGGGTTCGGAGCAAAGCTGGCTGCCGGCCGCCGCATTCGCCTGCAGCGAGAGCGGACGGATGCCCCACGGCAGCCGGAATACGGCTTCGAAACGGTATTTTACCCCGAGCACGGGCGGGGTCTCTTCCGAGCGGACCGGACCGGAGACCAGGGTCACCTTGGCATCGGACCGTTTCACCCGGTAATATTCGATCCCGGCTGCGGCGGCGAAGATGACGGCAATGGCGATGACCGTCAGGATCAGCCATAACAATATTTT
>JAZUCR010000862.1:0-8310 GCA_045639225.1 Victivallales bacterium | reverse complement strand
CTTAAAGGTAACTTTTCGATAAGTAATATAACAATCCAATAATTGACTTCAAGGCATTTTATGATATATTTCAAAAAAATAACAATAGGGCATGATCGATCATGAAAAATCATCTTTCAGGAAGTTTTATTGCAGTCGATGGACTGCGCAACGGATGCTCCACTTACAAAAAACAGCCATTGTCCTGTCTGTTCGGTTTTTGCAATGGCGCCATGAAAAGCTGGAGTCGGACCTTTATGTATTTTGACCGTCTGATCCGAACCAATCCGCATTGGATCCGCGACTATATGCTGACCTTGAAAGGATTCAAATATACGGAAAGTGATGTGACCAGTTTTCCTGACCTTATGCTGGAAAACCAGAATGAAAAAGGGTTTTTCTATGAGATCATGGCGCCCGTGACAGACAGTCATTCCGGAGTTGCCTTTTCTTATCCGGACAAGAAGATGCATATGACGGAAGAACCCTACCGCAAATACGAACCCGGATGCAAATTCGGACTCCAGCGGCTCCAGCTGGAAGCCGATATCGAATATCTGATGGTCGAGGGCTGTTATCAGATCTGGCAGACGACCGGTGACGATGAATGGCTGAAGCAGCAGATGCCGCGTCTGGAAAAAGGTCTGCATTATATGCATACCGATCCTTGGCGCTGGGATACGAAATATCAGATGGTCAAGCGTCCGCATACTCTGGATACCTGGGATTTTACAGACCGCATGAGCTCTAGCGGCGATCGGATGATCCGTCCGGAAGATCCGATGGGGATTTTCCATGGTGACAATACGGGTTTATTTTATGCCCATAATCTGATGGCGAAGATCTACCGTTATTTCGGCAATGAACAAGAAGCTCTCCGTCATGAAAAAAATGCTGCGGATTTGCGCGAACGGATCATGAAGTATTTGTGGAACGGGAAATTCTTCCGTCATTTCCTGATGCTCGATCCCGCAGACTACGGGGTCGATGAAAAGTGGCAGATGAGTCTTTCCAATGCGTATGCCCTGAACCGCGGCATTCTGACTTTGGAAGAGAAAAAATCCATTTTGGCAGCCTACCGGGCCTGCCGGGAAAAATACCACGGTGAACTGGACGATTTCCGCAATCTGGAACCGCCGTTCCCCGTATTTCACGGTATGAAAGCCGGAAGTTATGTCAACGGGGCCAATGCTCCTTTCGTTGCCGGTCAGCTGTCCGCTGCCGCTTTCGAGTGCGGGGAAGAAAAATACGGTGCGGATATCCTTGACCGTATCGGCTGCAAATTCCTGCGTGATGGGAAAATCTCTTTCCTGTATGACTGGGATGAAAACGATATCGGAGGCGGACCCCGCTGCTGGTGCGGTGCCGAAATCATGAATGCCATGACCAGCGGACTTGCCGGAGTCGCGGATGAATCCAAGCTGTTTGAAGATGTAACTGTTTCGCCTAGGTTTGCGGCTGCCGGGGAGGATCATGCCTATGTCCGTCTGGAATATGCATCATCCGGTGCAGCCTGCGAGTATGAATGGAAATCCTCAGACGACCAGCGGAAAGTCGAATTCGAACTTTATTCCGCTCACCGGACCTGTAAACTGCGGATGTATGCACCGGAAGGGACCGCCCCGTTTGCTGTTCGGATCGATGGGAAGAGTTCGGAGTTTGCAGTTGAAAATATAGCCGGAAGCAAATACGCTGTCATAGACCTTCCGGAAAAAGCATCCGTCTGCGTCCTGTTCAGGTGAAATAATGATTTCAGGCTTGATCCTTGCGTTGTCGGGCGGAGCCTTCTGGGCTGTTCTCGGCATTGTTACGGCGTGCGGGAAAAAACAGAATGCACCTATCGAAATGGTGCAGCCGTTTGCCGGGATCATTATCCTGATTTTTGCCGGATGGACCATCCTGCTTGAAGGTCCGTTTATCTGGGACAGCAGCAGTGTGATCCTGATCCTGACGACTCTGCTTGTCGGCGTATGCAATTACTTTATGCTGAATGTCCTTCAGAAGGGGATGCAGTCCGGACATGAAGGCGTTGTCTGGGCATTCTCCCAGAGCGCGATGATTTGTCCTTTTGCTTTAGGGATCCTGTTCTTCCACGAACCGGCGGCATTATCCAGAATCATCGGACTTTTGCTGATCCTTGCCGCACTGGTTTTGTTTTCCCGGGGACGTAAAACCGGGTGCGGCAGATCCGGCGGCTGGTTCGGCCCGACACTTGCCGCATTTGCGATTGCCGGGATCGCCCAATGTTTTGCCAGTTTGCCGTCCTATTTCCAAATGCGGGGATTGACCCCGCTCCGGAGAATGCTGATCCTGCAGGTCGGAATCATTTTAACCTTCCTGTGCGACAATCTGATCCGTTCCCGAAAAATCATTTTCCGAGATCGGAAAACATGGCTTTTTGCCGCCGCCTTCGGATTTTCCAATCTGATCGCATTGATCCTGTTTTATTCCGGACAGAATCTCCTGGCAGATGCAAAATGTGCATCGATCAGTTACCCGGCGGGACAAGGGGTCAGTATTGCTCTGGTCTTCCTTTACGGCTGTCTCAAAGCCAGACCGGACCGTTTGGCTGTTTGTGCCTTTTTTCTGCTGCTGTGCGGACTGGTTTTTCTGTCGCTGCAATAATGTTGAAATATAACATCATTTCCTCGGAAAGGAATGAAATGAGATAAAATGAATTTTTGATACAATATCAGAGGAGGAATGACAAATGCTTCAATTCGATTTGTCCGGAGAATGGAAACTTTATGCCGTTGATCCGGAAAAAAAGGAGATCGTTCAGCCGTCCCAACTGAAGGGGTTGAATCCGATCATCGGGTCCGTCCCTGGAAATCTTGAACTGGATCTGACCCGGGCCGGAATAACGAAGGATCCGTTTATTGGTGAAAACGGCAAAGCATACCGGAAATATGAGTACTTTGATTTCTGGTATCAGCGTGAGTTCACTGTTCCCCAAAACATGACCGGAGCCTGTGAACTGGTCTTTGATGCGGTGGACTGTTTTGCAGAATATTTTCTGAACGGGGAAAAGATCGGGACATCCGCCAACGCCTTTATCCCTTTCCGTTTCCCTGTCACGGTCAAAAGCAAAAATATTTTGACCGTCAGGATCATTTCAGCAGAGATCGCAGCACGTGATTTCCCGGAAGAATCTGCTTCATTCGCGCACATGGCTCAGGTCTGGGGCACCCTTTACGCACGCAAACCGGCGCATGATACCGGCTGGGACATCTCTCCCCGCCTTCAGCTTGGCGGCATCTGGAAAAGTGTAAGGCTCGAAAAGAAGGAATCGGATTTCAATTTCATCAACGTCTGGATGGATACCCGTCTGATCGATCAGAAAAAAAAGATGGCATGGGTGACTCTGCATTACCATTTCGAGGCAGGACGGCATAGTCTGGACGGGTACATGCTGAAATTTACAGGTCGTTGCGGGAAATCTGTCTTTACGCAGGAAACGCCGGCATGGTTTACCTACGGTCAGCTTCGTTTTATCATTCAGGACCCTGAACTCTGGTATCCGGTCGGTTACGGCTCGCCGAATCTCTACAAATTGTCGGCGGAACTCTATGATCCGCAGGGCAGAAAGATTGCGGAGTTTACCCGGGATATCGGGATCCGCACGGTAAAACTGGATATGACTGAAACCAATGCCGACGGCAATGGCCGTTTTGATTTTTACATCAACGGGGTCCGGGTCCGGATTCATGGTTCCAACCATATCCCGCTGGATGCCATGCATTCCCGTGATCCGCAGCGGATGAAAAAAGTCCTGGAACTTTTCCGCAAGTCGAATTGCAATATGCTCCGCTGCTGGGGCGGCGGGGTATACGAATCAGATGAATTCTATGATTTCTGCGACCGTAACGGGATCATGGTCTGGCAGGATTTCATGTTTGGTTGTGCCATGTATCCGCAGAATAAAACATTCTTTGATATCGTGCAGCCGGAAATCGAATATGGAGTGCGGCGGCTGCGCAGTCATCCTTCGCTGGTTCTCTGGTGCGGCGACAATGAATGCGATCAATTTTACTGTTCACATCATATCCCGTTGAAATGGAATCACCTGAACCGGGAATTGCTGCCGGAGATCGTGCACCGTCTGGACCCGCTGCGGCCGTATATTCCAAGTTCCCCATATATCGCACCGGAAGCAGAATCTCATGTTTACGCCGGAAATATCACCATGCAGCCGGAACGTCATCTCTGGGGGGCACGGGAAACCTTCAAACTGCCGTATTATTCACAGAGCCAGGCCAAATTCATCAGCGAGACCGGATGGCACGGCTGCCCGAATCTTTCCTCGCTGAAAAAGTTCCTTACGCCCAAACATTTCAAACTGGATGAAAGCGATCCGGAATGGGATTATCATGCCTCCAATCCGTTTACCTGGAATGGCGGCCCCATGAAGGGACGCTCTCTGCTGAACGGCAAACAGCTGCGTGAATATTTCCATACTTACCCGATGGATTTGAAAGAATATGCCCGGTATACGCAGATCCATCAGGCGGAAGCATTCAAATTCATGGTGGAAGGTGCACGTTTGGATCCGTCCTGCGGGGGGATCCTCTGGTGGAATATCATCGATTGCTGGCCGCAGTTTTCCGATGCCGTTGTGGATTATTATTTCGGGAAAAAACTCGCCTACCATTACCTGACCCGTTCCCAGCAGCCGTTCTGCATCATGTGCAGAGAACCAGCGCCATGGAACAGTTCCGTCATCGCCGTAAATGACACGAATGAAACGGCAGCCGGAACCTTCGAAGTGGAAACCGAAAGCGGAATCGAACTTGCCGGTTCCTTTGAAATTGCTCCGGGCGACCATAAAACCTTAGGGGAACTTCGTTCACCGCGGGCAGCCAACGCTTTGTGGCTGATCCGCTGGCAAAGCAATGGCAAAAATGGTGCGAATCATTATATCTCAGGAAATATTCAAATGGATTTTGCCTGGTATATGAAATGCCTTCCTGCAATTGCCGCATTGGATAACAGTTTCGAAGCAGAGAAATTTGCTTTGTAAGCAGCGGCAGGGATAGAGAATTGAGTGCCTTTCGGAATTTGCCATTTATTTCCCGAGATCAAAACCGCAGGCCCGCAGCAATGTCTCATGCAGCAGGAATTCGTGTTCCGCCGAAAACGGATTGACCATCTCCCCGCGGACGATCTTCGCGAAATCGATCAGCTGCGGCTCGTAGCGGCCGCCGAGCGGACCGCAATCCACCTGATGCGTCCCCGCCGCATATTGTCCCTGAGGCTGTTTCAAGGTCAGACGAACCTGCAGCGGCGTATGATAATAATCCTGATATTCGATCGGACAAAGCTCCACCGTCCCGAGCGTGCCGCAGATGATCAGACGGCGGAATTTATAACCTTCCACCTCGGCGACTGACACCCGAACCGTGGCGCTGGCTTTGGGATATTCCAGCACGGCCAGACCGTTGTCGATCAGCCCGTCATTGCGGGTCTGCTTCAGGAACGGCGTCACCCGGTCGGGTTTGCCCAGCATCAGCAGCACCAGGTCGATCAGGTATCCGGCGAAAATATACATTGCTCCGCCTTTGAACTGCGCCAGCCATTTGCGGTAGGCATCATTGGTGCTGTCATCCCGGCTCATCACGGCATGAATTTCGAAGAGCTCGCCCAGCCAGCCGTTTTTCACGGCATCCAGACAGAACCGCACGGCGGGATTGGTCCGGTAGATATAGGCCATCTGGAACGCCAGTTTTTTATCGGTGCACAGATCGCAGAGACGGCGGAATCCGGCCAGATCTTCGCCGCCCGGCTTGTCCATGCTCAGATGCAGTCCGCGTTCGGCACAGAGCAGCGCGGTCGGCAGCAGATCTTTGCCGTCCGTTTCCACCATGACCGCCTCGAGTCCTGGCACGTTCAGCAGTTCTTCCGTGCTCAGCATCGGCAGCCCCGCATAGGCGTCGTGACCGCCGCGTTCCTGCCGCCAGCGCGGATCGTCTTCCGCAACCCCGACCACTTCGTAATAATCGGTCAGTCTGCGCAAAGTCCGCATCCGTTCCGTGCCGTGATTGTGACCGATCCCGATTTGTCCGATTTTGATTTTTTTCATTTTTCACCTCGCTGACAGGTTCAGGACAGACTGCGTCTGCCATAAGTTTCTTTCATTTGGAACGAATAGTAAAATACCGCGCAGGAACTCAGCAGAAAAATGCCGAATACCGTCATCCACGCGGATTGGCCGTAGATCGCGGCGCCGCCGGTATATCCGATCGGCGAAAACAGTTTGAGCAGCTGTCCGGACAGATTGCCGAAAAAAGCCACCGCCAGATAAAAACTGAAATTGAGCATGCACACGGCGCGTCCGGAGAGCATTTCCGGATTGGTCTCCCGCAGCAGCGGGATCACGATCGTGGAGAGACTGGCGGTTCCGGAAAGCATCAGCAGCAGGATCGAGAACAGCAGGCGGCTCCGGACATCGCAGCAGATCAGTATGAAAATCAGCGAAAAGACGGTGAAGCTCGATACGCCCGCGATCCGGCAGAAGATCCGTCGGCGGTTGCCGAAAAAATGACTGAGCGAGGCCATGATCAGACCGCTGACGGCGGCAGTCGCGCCGGTCGCGGAAAACAGCCAGCCGGCCCGCAGTTCCTCCATCGCGCAGAAATCCTGCATGAATTTTTTTCCGATCACGGTCTGCAGCGCATAAAACAGGCCGAAATTGAACGCACTGAAAAGATAGAGTTTCCAGTTATGCGAAGAATGAAATACAGGAACGAATTCACGCGGCGAAAAAGTATGCTGTTTCTGTTCCTTCGGCAGGGTGCCGCGCAAAATCAGCGTCGCGGCCAGAACGGCAGAGATTCCCGCCAGAATGCCCGCGCCGGTCAAAGTCGCGCGCAAACCGAGGCGGCGGACCGCCATCAGCAGCGGCGCATTCGCCGCGATCCCGCCGGAATAGCCGATCAGAATGATGATCGCGAGCGTCAGATTGTAGCGGCCGCGGAACAGCCGGATATCATCCCGGACCAGCGTCAGGTAAAGCGAACCGGCGCCGAGGCCGCCCAGGATCTGGGCCATATAGGCAGCAGGCAGCGAGCCGGAACGGGCGAACCCGATCATCCCGGCGGTAAACAGCAGTCCGCCTCCGATGAGCACTCGTCCGCTGCCGTACCGGTCCAGCAGCAGACCGGTCAGCGGCTGCATCAGCGCATAGGCGAACATGAACGCGGCGCCGAGCCCGGCGATCCCGGATGGGGAGCTGTCATAAGCCTGCTGCAGGCGATCGAACACGGCACCGGGGATGGCGACCCGCTGAACGTTCGCAAAGAAATACAGCGCCGTCCCGCAGATCAGGATCAGCAGGAACCGCAGCCGCACCATGCCCGGATCATTTTTCATGGAAGGGTCAGCACCACTTTGCCGATATTTTTCTGCTGCGCCAGAACTTGATGCGCTTCAGCGGCTTTTTCCATCGGGAAGACCGCATCGATCAGCGGCCGGATCGCACCTCGTGCAACCTGCGGCCAGACCAGTTCGACCAGCTGTTTCAGGATCTCGCTTTTTTCCGCATCGCTCCGGCTGCGCAACGTGCTGCCGATCACTTTCAGATGTTTCTTGAGCAGGACCCGCAGCGGGATCTCGGTCGTTTCCCCGCCGAGCGTGGCGACCAGGATCCAGCGTCCGCCGGGCTTCATCGCAGGAAGACATTTTCCGAGCAGAGCACCGCCGGCACAATCGAGCGCCAGATCGACCGGATTCTGCAGCAGGATTTCGTCGACGGCTTCCGTTTTGCGGTTGATCACCGCATCGGCGCCGTTTTTCTTGGCCGCTTCGGCTTTGTCCGGCGAACCAACCGTTGTCACGACCTTGGCACCGATCAGTTTGGCGATCTGGGTCGCGGCGATCCCGAGCCCGCTGGCTCCGGCCTGAATAAAGACGGTCTCGCCTTTTTTGAGCTCGCCCAGCCGCACCAGATTGAGCAGTGCCGTGGTATAAACTTCCGGCAGACAGGCCGCTTCTTCAAAAGAACATCCGTCGGGCAGCGGCATAACCATTCCTTCTGGCACAAGGACTTTTTCGGCATACCCGCCGCCGCCAAGCAGAGCACAAACCCGATCGCCGGCTTTCCAGCGGCTCTCCGGACCCGCCTGCGCGATGATCCCGGCGCATTCCAGCCCGGGCCATTCCGGCCAGCCGGGCGGCGGCGGATATTTCCCCGCTGCCTGCAGCAGGTCGGCACGGTTCACGCCGGCGGCCTTTACTTCGATCACCACATACCCCGGTTTCCAGACCGGATCGGGCACTTCGTTCCAGTTCAGATGATGTTCCGGATCGATCAATACAGCTTTCATGGCTCAAGTT
>JAZUCR010000861.1:0-9676 GCA_045639225.1 Victivallales bacterium | reverse complement strand
CTGCATCTGGATAGAAAATCAGAATGAAAATCCTGGTTTTCCAGGGTTCGACATGGGCTCCCGCGGCACTCCGTATTCTCTGTATTCTCTGTAATAAAAGTTCGCGGATTCCGGACAGACCATCTCCCCAGTTCCACTGACACGATACGAAATTCCGTATGATGCGGGGCTTATTTTTTTCGCTTGACCGAGTCCGGGAGACTGAGATTTTTGGCCTCCATCATTTTTTTCATCAGCTGATGGCGGTGGAAAAAGGTGCGGTAGGCTTCGAAATCGATTTTCTGGACGAAAATCCAGTTCAGGGTCTTCATCTGGGCGAACAGGTACAGGACTTCGCCGCGACCCGGTTCGAAATCGGAAAAGATGCCGAATTTCTGTTCGAGAATGGTTCGCCGGATTTTCGGAGCGGCATAAAACGCCATCGTCACTTCGGCATTCTTTTCGGAATCCTTCTGAGAATAGGTGGTCTGACGTTTTTTCTTTTCGGAACTGGCGATGATCTGACCGCGGGAATCGATCAATGCGGAATCCAGCACGAAAAAGCCGACATTACCGGTATGATGGAGGATATCGGCGACCTTGTTGAAGGTCAGATCCATGCCGGCTACGCCGAAAAATCTGCCGGATTCATCCTGAATTCGGACAGAACACGGCAGACACAATCCCATGTGATAATCCGAACCGACATAAAGTTTTCCCCAGACCGGCCGGTCGGAATTGCTGCCCCGGATAAACCAGGGCCGTTTCCGCGGGTCGAATCCCTGCTGGTAAATATCGCGCCAGGGGAATCCGAGCTGAATGCCTTCTTTCAAGCCGATATAAATGCTTTTCACGGAATGACCGTTCTGAATCGCCGTCTGGAACCGGTTCGGATTCCGGGAATTCAGGTAAGACAGTTCCATACCGCTTTCGAAAATGATCTCGCGCATGGTGGGGACCAGCGAAGAAAGCTGCTGCAGCCGGAGCCTGACTTCGCCGGGAGGAAGCCCCGGCACCGGCCGGCAGACACCTTCCGTAAAAGAAATCTTATCCTTATACCACGGCGAATAAACCGCATCCGGGGGAACAGGCAGCCGTCCGTCCCGTTCATAAATGCGGAACCGGACCTTGTCGCCGGTAACGGAGCAGCTGGACAATGCGTGCGCCGCCAGACCGGCCAGCATCTGGAGATTTTTCTCCTGCGTCAGAATTTCCCGGTCGAGCTGAGAAGTTGCGGCAAAGCATTTTCCGTAAGCGTGATTGATCATTTCACTGCGTTCGCCCAGCAGACGAGTCTGTTTCAGGTTCTGATAAACGGAATAAGTCGCCGTTCCCAAAGCCAGGGCCACAGCCAGGAAAATGATCAGCATCATGACCATTCTGTGGTGGGACATCCAGCGGAAAATTTTCATAACGGGATTATCCGGATTGGCACTGACTTCATCGCCATGCATGTAGAAACGCACATCCTCGGCCAGCGCCCGGATGGACTGATAGCGGTCTTCCCGGTGATACGCGGTGGCTTTCCGAATGACAGCCAGCAGATCGCGGTCGATCCGGCAGCCGTAACGATGGACCGGCGGATTCAGCTGTCCGTCTTTGATCTTGTTCATCACGACGGAACTGTCATCGCCGGTTACCGCGTATTGCAGAGTAACGATCTCCTGCAGGATCAGGCCCATGGCGAAAATGTCCGACCGTTCGTCGACCCGCAGGCCGCAGACGGCTTCGGGGGAAAGATAGCGGGGTGTTCCGGCAATGGTTTCAGGGCGTACCCATTCGGAATCATCCTTGCGGTCGGGAATGATTTTGGCCAGACCCCAGTCCATCAGATAGACTTCCATATATTCGCCGATCATGATGTTTTCCGGTTTCAGATCGCAATGCATGATGCGGCGGTGATGAGCATAAACCAGAGCATCGCAAACGTGGAGGTAAATTTCCAGACGTTTGAGCAGGGAGGCGGATTCATCGTAAGCGGAAATCCCGTGCAGCCGGTAATTCAGGCAGATATTTTTCAAATGTTCGCGGAGGGTCTTGCCGTTCACCAGCTTCATTGCCAGCTGGAGATGATCGTCCTGATTTCTGCCGATGGCATAGATCGGGATAATGGCGGGATGATCCAGCTGAGCTGTGACTTTGGCCTCGGTGATGAAATCCTGCGCCGAACTGTCCGGATTATCCTCTTTGGTCTTCAGGGTTTTCAGCGCCACGATCCGGCCCAGGGCCTTTTCCTTCGCCGCGGAAATGATTCCCTGGCCGCCCTCGTTGAATATTTCCTTGTCCTCGTAGCGGTTGGAAAGATTCGGGATACTCTCTTCGGACAAATTCGGATCATTGTCGATCGGTATATTCGTGTAACGGGTCAGATTCCGGCCGAAATATTCGCCGGTCTCTTCCTTTGTCGGCGTGACATTCGAATGTTTTTTGCGGAATACTTCCAGGGAAAAACGGGCCGAAAGATTTTTCTTTCCTGCCCGGCTGAATTTGCCGGTAGGGTTCTGGACCTTGAGACGGCTCGACGGCATCACCAGCGTCCGGTTGACCTCCTGTTCCGAATTGGGAACAGAACTGCTGCCGGGGGCAGGATTTTCATTCGTATCCTCCGGCCGGACGATTTTGACGGTGCTGTGTTCTTCTTTGGGATTATTCATCGAAACACCTTTCATTGCCGCTCAGGCAGCAGTTCCCGCTGAGACTTTTATTTGGGAGCGATCGTATATTCCCACCCTTTATCCTTGTTCCAGCTGCGGCGGAGATTGACCGGAAGAGAACGGCGCGGCCCGTTCGCCGCCAGTTTCGCCAGGATCCCTTCCACTTCATATTCTTCGGTCATGCCGAGTTTTGCCGTGATCTCGCCTGCAGTTCCGGTGAACGGAGCAATGGCAGGAAGTTTTTCTTCCATATCGGTCAGCATCTGAATGATGCCCTTGCTCGCCAGTTTGTAGGCCTGCACGCCGGGCTGGTGGAATGCATTGATGTGGATCAGCTCCGCATAAGCGGCCACCGCCCGTTCATAAAGCGCGATCAGCATGCCCAGATTGAACGGGGAAACCTTGCTCAGCTTCATTTCGATCACCTGCCGTTTCTTCGAACGCAGGGCATTCGACAGACCGGTCATGAAACCGTGAAGATAATCGCCCATGGCGATTTTGTCGGTGATCGGAGCCGGCAGAACGTCTTCAAGCACTTCGATGAAGGTAATGAAGAAATCGTCGCGGCCGTCATTCAGCTGCTGGATGAAGGCATGCGCATCCGTGCCGCCTTTGTTCCCGAAAACATTCAGGCCCTGATGAACGGTCTGTCCGTCCAGGTCTTTTTCCTTGCCCAGACTTTCCATCACCAGCTGCTGCAGATAACGTGACAGCAGAATCAGACGGTCGGAATAGGGCACGATGACCATATTGCGGTCGCCCCGGCCTTTGCCGGCCAGATACCACATCGCCGACAGCATATACGCTGGATTGTGCGACAGATACGGATTGCGCGTCAGGTTGTCCATGTGACAGGCGCCGCGCAGCAGTGCTTCGAAATCGATCCCCGCCAGGGCCGCAGGCAGATGGCCGACGATACTGGTCTCGCTGGTCCGTCCGCCGATGGATTCGGCCATTTCGAACACCCGCAGCCAGTTATTCGAGCGCGCCATGCTGTCCAGTTTGCTTTCCCGCATCGTGACCGCTGCCGCATGTTTGGCAAAATCCAGACCTTTGGCCGCATACTGAGCCTGACAGACGATCAGATTGTTCTGCGTTTCCTGCGTGCCGCCGGATTTCGATACGCTGACCACGAGGGTGGTTTCCAGATCGCAGACCGCCAGCGCATCGGCCAGCCCCGCGGTATCGGTGTTGTCCAGAAAATAAATTTTCAGATTGCCGCCGCGTTTTTCACGGGAAAATTCATTCCAATACGGTCCGTTGATCGCCATCTGGAGCAGCTGCGGCCCCAAAGCAGATCCGCCGATCCCGTTGATGATTGCCGATTCGAACGGCTTGCCCGTCGATCCCGTGATCTCGCCGGAACGGATTTTGGCCGCGAAAACTTCCACTTCCGAATACACGGAAGTTCCGGTATAGACCGAACGGTCCGTGAAATGGGTCACTTTCCGGTGTTCATCCGGATTTTTGATCTCGCCCATCTCGATCTTCCGCATTTCTTCATGCACTGCGGGAAAACGTTCCGCCATCGCTTCGATATCGGCATCCTCGAACGCCATTCCCGCAAAATTTACCTGAAAACCGCTTTCCCCGTCGATAAAGGTATATTTGTGACAACGTTCCAGCCAAACTCTTGTATCCATTTTCATGCTCTCCTTTCAGCATTGCATTGTTCGAAGAATGATACTGTAATGTATCATGTTTTTTCAAAATAACCAGAATTTCTATCAAAAAAAATAAAAAAAACTCCAAGCGTCCGCGTTTGGACGCGGGAGATTAAACTATAGCGCTATATTTTATTTTGGAAAAACGGCCGCAAACTCCGGAAATTACGCGAAAAAGCGGAAAAAAGACCGAAAAAACTCTTGCATAAGGAATCGGATTCAAATATATTACGGACAGCAACCAATGCGTGCTGCAACGGCATCAACCCTAAAAAAGGAGAAGAAAAATGGCCATTCCCAGCATTCCGAAAAAAGAGTATTTCGACCGCATCGCCAAATTCCAGGCGAACATTAAGAAAGCCGGTCTCGACGCCTGCCTCGTGCACGGCACCGAATCCGATTTCGCCAATGTGCGTTATCTGGGCGAGTACTGGCCGACCTTCGAACAGGCCGGCGTGTTCGTGCCCGCCACCGGCAATGCCATCCTGCTGATCGGTCCGGAAAGCCTGAAGTATGCTTATGGCCGCTCCGTCTTCGAACCGAAGAATGTGATGCAGATGCTCAACTACCGCGAATCCGCCGAACCGGATTATCCCGGCATCGACCTTGCCACCTATCCGGAAGTGGTCAAGATGGCAATGGGCAACAAACCCTTGAAGAAACTCGGTCTGGTCGGTACTGCTGTTATGACCAAACCCACATTGGATGCAGTAGCCAATCAGCTGCCCGGAGTGGAAGTGGTGGTCGCCGATGATGTCTTCCGCGAACTGCGTTGGATCAAGAGCGAAAACGAACTCAACTGCCACCGCAAGGCGTTCAAGGTTGCCGAAAAGGCCGTCGCTGCCATGCTCAACGAACTGAAACCAGGCATGACCGAATTCCAGGCTATCGGTATTGCACAGAGAGAAATCTACGCCAACGGCGGTGAATACGAAGGCCACAGTCTGTACTGCTTCGGCGGCGACCGCACCAGCAACGGTATCAGCCGTCCGACCGGTGCCAAACTCAAGAAGAACGAAATCATCCAGCTCAACATCGGTGCCCGCGTCGGCGGTTACTCCAGTTCTATCGGTATTCCGGTTTACTTCGGTAAGCTGCCCAAGGAACAGATGGCGTTGGTCGAATTCGGTCTGCGTGCCCACAAGTACACCTTTGAACTGATGAAGGCGGGCGTCGAAGCCTCCAGCATCGCCCAGGATTACTACGACTGGGGCTGTGCCGAAGGCTGGAAAGATTACATGCTCTACGGTCCGGTGCACGGTCTGGGCATCATGGAAACCGAAAGCCCCTGGATCGAAACCACCAGCAAGTACAAGCTGAAGGAAAACATGACCTACCAGATCGATACCTTCTTTACCGGTAACGGTTATGGTCTGCGCTGGGAACGCGGCTGTATCATCACCAAAGACGGCTGCGAACTTTTGAGCAAGAAGTTCATGAGCCTCAAGGATTGCAAACTCGACTGATAAGTTGATTGCAAAACTGTTTTGTGGGGAAAAAAGCTTTTTGAAATAAGGTTCTTTTCCCCACACCCCGTTTTTCAAAAACTTTCGCCGAAAATGCTTTTATTGCACCAATAAAAGCATTTCCAATTTATTTATTATAAGTAAGTTGCAATGTTTTTTCTGTAAAAATCCAAACTATTACAAGAAAAAACTAAAACATTCTGCTTCAGTTTGATAATATAAAAAAAGAGGTTGCTGCAAACTTTTTTGAATTTTTGCAACAGCCCTTTTTTTTTTCTACCTGCTGTATATACAAGCAGGCGGGAACAGAGCCTATCGTGAAATACCGGACATTCTTCCGGAAGAGTCGCGGTATATGGTCTGCGAACCGGATACGGTGCTGCGGTTGACCGTTCTGCCGGAGGCATCCCGATAGATTGTAGTGTTGCCGGATTTCTGTGCAGTACCGGCGATCCGGCCGGAAGCATCGCGGTAAACGGTACGGTTGCCCGATTCCGTGCTGCTGCCGGTAATGCGGCCTGAAGCATCGCGGTAAACAACGCGGTTGCCTGATACGGTGGTGGTACCGGTGATCCGCCCTGAACTGTCCCGGTGAATAAGTTTATCGCCGCTGCGGGTGGTAGAACCGCTCATGCGGCCGCCGGAATCGCGATGAACGATCCGGGTATTGGGTTTTACATTTTTGGGGTCAAGAGTTTTCTGCTGAAGTTTACTGTCAGCAGTCAGCGATAACGCCAACAAACAAGCCATATATCCCAACAGGTATTTCATAATCACATACCTTTTATCTTTCAAGTCAAATAGGGATTGGAACGCTTTTCTTCGCCAATAGTGGTGCGCGGTCCATGCCCGGGATAGACGACAGTATCTTCCGGCAGCGTCAAAAGCTCTTTGCGGATACTTTTTTCCAGTTCAGCAAAAGAGCCGCCGGGCAGATCGGTTCGGCCGACGGAACCGGCAAACAATGTATCGCCGGAGATGACAAATTTTTCTTCCGGAAAATAGAAACAGCTGCCGCCTCTGGAGTGGCCGGGGGTAAGCAGCAGTTTGACACCCGGCACATCCCACACCGCCGTAGTTTTTGGCAAACCTGCCACCGGCGGCAGATAAGGCAGAATATGATTATCCGGACTGTTGTATAATTCGGTATCACCGCTTGCCAGATAGACAAACTCGCAATTTAATGCCTTGTTGATTTCCGGTACCGCCCCGATGTGGTCAACATGGGAATGAGTCAAAATGATCGCCGCTTTTTCGTAAGCAAAACTCTTTGCTGCACTGATGATAAGGTCGGCATCATCCCCGGGGTCAACGATCAGCAAAAGTTTGCTTTTTTCCAGAAATACAAGGTAACAGTTTACGGCCAAAGCACCGACCGGTATAATGCGAAAGTTTTCCATAATATAAAAATCCCTTTGTTTGATGTGCCGTTCAATATAAGGTTGATATTCAATCACCAGTAAGGTAACCACCTCAAACGCTCTCATTGCAGATCGCGGCACAAGATTTCAAACGTTTTTGAGGAGGCTTGAATGATGTAACAGAGTTTGTTTCAAGACTCATTCAAAAATTGATTGAAAAGCTTGTGTTGATGAGCTGTGATGGGTAGTTTGTGCGTGGCTACCTGGAAGGTAACCACCTCAAACGCTCCCATTGCAGATCGCGGCACAAGATTTCAAGCGTTTTTGAGGAGGCTTGAAATAAACTCAATAAAAAAGAAAGCAGGTTTTATTCGTCTCAGCGGACTACTTTCAATAAAGCCTTGCGGCTCCGATGCGTTTATTGTTCCGAGATTGACCTGCTTTCTAATGTGTAATATAGCAAGCACTTTTTCACAATGCAAATTACAAAACATACTAAATATCATTTTTTTTTGAAAAAAATTCACTTTCAGACTTGCAAAATGGGAAAAATAGGGTAAAATAGGTAGACATAGGAGTAATTAGGTTTAATAAGGTATTTATCAGGGAGCAAGTTTGATCGTGGAAGCCGAAGAACTGTTTTTTTGCGGAGATTTTTCTCACGCACTCGATACACAGTTCCGTGTGACTTTGCCCAGCGCCTGGCGTTGCGGCGAAGGCGAACCGCATCTGGTGCTGTTTCCGGGTCGGGATAACGATCTTTTGCTGTTTCCTTATGCCATGTTCCGGGAGTTTCTTATGCGCGCGCGTTCAAGCGCGTTGGCGAATCCGGCAGCCCAGACGGCGTTGGCCCAGATCGGCCGGGTTGTGCGGGATATAAGACCCGATAAACAGGGGCGTATCAAGCTTGAAAAAGAGATGCTTTCTGCGATTGGAGTCGAAAAGGATCTTATGCTGATCGGGGCAATAACCCATATCAAACTTTGTGCTCCGGCTAACTGGCATCCGGCTGAAATCGGTGATGCGGGGATCTTTCTTGATGAAGTACAAAAGCTCAACAGCAATGATGCTGATGGATTGAGTACGTTGTTGAGCAAACTTGTCGTGAAAGGTCAGTAATATGAGCAATACAGAGTGGGTACATATACCGGTATTGGCTCGGGAAGTTGTGGAACACTTAAGCAGTGTCAAACCGCTGAAACGCATGATCGACGGTACTCTCGGTAACGGCGGTCATACCCGTTTGATGCTGGAGCAGAATCCGGATTTGCAGATTCTGGGCATCGACCGGGACAGTTCCGCCTTGGAGCGTGCCAATAAAAATCTGGCAGAGTTCGGAGATCGCTTTATTGCCGTGCAAGGCGAATTTGCCGATTTGGATATGCTCGCCCAGGAACATGGTTGGGAGAGTGTGGATGCGGTTTTGCTGGATATAGGCGTATCAAGTCCGCAGATCGACGATCCGTCGCGTGGGTTCTCATTCCGCAACGACGGGCCGTTGGATATGCGTATGGATCGCCGGATCCCGCTTACGGCCAGCCGGGTGGTGAACATGTACGCTGAAGAAGATCTGGCCAGAGTTTTTTATGAATACGGCGAGTTGCGTGAAAGCCGCCAGCTTGCCCGAGCGATCATACAAGCCCGAGAGCTGAAACCGTTGGCAACAACAGCGGAACTGGCTGCAGTTTGCGATAAAGTTTTGCGAAAGAAACGCCCCGGCGAGCTTCCGAGCCCGACGCGGGTGTTTCAGGCATTGCGTATAGAGGTAAACGGCGAACTCAAGCAGTTGGAAAACGGCTTGCAGGCGGCCGAAAATATATTGCGTCCAGGCGGCAGACTGGCGGTTATATCGTTTCATTCTCTGGAAGACCGCATTGTAAAGAACTTTTTCCGCGAAGCGGCAAAAGAGTGCATCTGTCCTCCGGGCTTGCCGGTGTGTGTATGCAACAATCACGCCCGTTTTGAACTGGCAGTCAAGGGCGTGATAAGTGCCAAAGATGATGAGTTAACTGCCAATCGCCGGAGTGCATCGGCCAAGTTGAGAATAGCAGACCGCAAAGGACGGTAAAATATAGAGTTAAAGCAGATATTGAGTGGAGAATGTGGTAAAATGAAATTGCAGACACGGCATACAGCAGCCAGAAGACCGGTCAGCAGCCGGAAAAAAGATCAGAAATCATGGGTGACAAAGCTCTATATTCTTATGTATTTGCTGGTAGTCGTTTCGGTTGTTTTCGGCGTGGCCAATTACCGCATCGACCTCAACCGCAAGATCAATGATCTCCAGAAAGCCGGCAACCGCGCAAAGCAGGAAAAATATGAACTTGAACGCGATATCCAGGCACTGAAAATTGACCGGGAACGACTCTCCAGCTGGGAAAATGTACGCAGCCGGATCGCCCGCTATAATCTGCCGTTCCGGGCGGCAGAACCCCGTCAGGTCAGACTTCTGACCATAAAAAGTTACCGCAACACTCCGTTGGCCAATACAGCAGAATACGAAGAAAAAAGTCTTTCGCTGGCACGCTGAAAATGATTCGGGGTGAATGCAG
>JAZUCR010000860.1:0-7973 GCA_045639225.1 Victivallales bacterium | reverse complement strand
GGAATAAGTCCACGATCAAATTGGCCCTGCCGGTCCTTCGGGATCGGCGGGGCTTTGGCATTTTAAACCAAACAACCTAACCACAAGGAGGTAATGCAGCATGATCGAAGTGAACAAAACCACGTTGGCGAGTGCGATCCCTGCACTCGGAAAGCTGGTCTGCAGAACGTCCCCGCTGGCGATCTGCAAATCAATCAAGGTCGAAGCGGCGGAAGGGAAGCTCAGACTTTCCACTTGCGGGCTGAATGAGGAAGTCTCATTTGAACTCGAAACAGGCGGCGAGGAAGTCTTTTGCTGTCTGGTCGGATTTGATGAGTTCCGCGATGCCGTGAGAGGAGGTCGGAACAAAACCGTCGAAGTGGCGTTCGAGGCAGGTCTCCTACTGGTGGAAGACCGGTATCTGATGACAGTCAAGGATGTGGAATGGCCTGATTTTACAACCACGACAGAAATCAAGAATTGCGAACTGCCAGAAGGATTTGTCGGGATGTTCGCCCGTGCGGCGCAAGCAGTGGACCGCAATGAACCGAGGGTGATCATGCGTGGGATCAATCTGTGTTCAGGAGGGATTACCGGAACCAACGGCAAGGAGTTGCTGAATTACGATATTCCGCTGAATCTGGAAGACAGCCTCACGATTCCGTTGCCGCTGGCATTGATCCAGTCGAAAGCAAGCGAAGCTGGCACGCTCAGTTATTGGCCGTGCAGTGATGTGGACTATCGTTTCAGAATTCAGGTCGGTGCCTGGAGCTGGACCGGCAAGACGCTTTCGGGTATATATCCGAACTGGCGGCAGGTGATTCCGGAACGGAACACGCTGACACGCTCCATTGCGTTTCAGCCGGAATGTGGTCCGGTATTGGCATCGTTTCTGAAGAACATTCCGGATACCGAGCCGAACAATGCGGTTGAACTGGCAGCTGGGAACAACGTGCTGGAGGTTCGTGCTGCCGATCAGAGCACAAGCATTGCCGCGGAGTTCATCGGCGATTGGTCCAGTCCGCTCTTTATGAACAAAGCCATTCTGCTGCGTATGCTGCTTGCCGGACACACAAAAATCGAACTCGGCGATGGATTCACCGCACTCATCGCAACCGGCGGTCTTGGCCGTTATATTGCCATGCCTATGCGCAATGCCCCAATCAAAACTCAATCTCAACCCCAAATCCAACCCAAACAGGAGGAATCCAAAATGGAAAACACGGAAATGAAAGTCGTGTCTGCCCCCATGCAGATGGTCGCCCCGAAACAGGAACCCGAAACTGCGCCGAATCCGCTGGATGATTTGAGTGTGGCAATCGAAGCCTTCAAGGCGAAAATGAAAGCGTCCTTCGATGAGGTCGCTGCGCTTGCCCGCAAGGTGAAGGAAGTCCAGATCGCGCAGAAACAGAAAGAGCGCGATTTCATCCAGGCTCGCAGAGCCATCGAACGGATCCGTCTCGTCAGCGGATTCTGAATCCGGAAATAAACAGAACAACCGAGGCTCCGGCAGGCGATGAACCTGTCCGGAGTCTCAACTTTTTTAAGGAGAAAACGAAATGCTCAAACTTAACGCTTCTTACAGTAAGAAAGTCCCCGCCGAGGGAGAATACAGCAGTCAGTCTTATCACGCAAGTATCGAAGTGGAACTGCCTGACGGTCTTACTCAGGATCAGCTCAACGACAAGATCCATGAAACCTTTGCAATGGTCCGTGATTCTGTCGAAGCCGAATTGCACGGAAATGGAGCCGCCAATACGGAGGGTTCTGCGCCTCGTAATCAGCAGAATCAGCCCCGTCAAGGGTATCGGTCAGGAACCTCGAATTACGGCAAGGGAAAAGGGCAGAATCAGGAAGATGCTGCCGCGTCTCCGAAACAGATCAAATATCTGCTGGATCTCGCCCGGACCAATGGAGTGACCCCGCAGCAGATATTGACACGGTTCAAGGTCAATGCCTTTGAAGAAATGACTCGGAACCAGTGCAGTCTGGCAATCGATGAGTTCAACGGAAAGGCTGCTTGAAATGTCCATTCAGGAACTTCGAGAAAAACCGCATTGGTCCTATTCCGCTCTGCAGTGCTACCTCACATGCCCGATGAAATACAAATTCCGGTATGTGGACAACGCACCTGTAGAGCGGACCTGTTCTGCCTTGCCGTTCGGACGCGCTTTTCATGCGGTCCTGAGCGAGCGTGCTTTGAAAGGTTCGGATTTCAATTTGGAGGATGCGAAGGAAAACTTCGCGTTCTTCTTCAAAGGCGAAACCGATGTTTCGGAAAATCTGCGCTACAAGCCGAACGAGACTTTCGATTCGCTTCTGAATACCGGATTCGACATGCTGACCGTTGCGCTCGAAAACTGGCAGGATGATTATGCCGTGGAGAGTGTGGCGGAAAGTTTCTCGGTATCAGTGCCAGGCTTGTCGCGTCCTCTGATCGGCGAATTCGACTGCGTGGTCTCGGACGGTTCTGAAACCACGATTGTTGACTGGAAGACAGCCGGTTCGAAATGGCCCCAGGGCAAGGCTGACAGGGATATGCAGGCGAGCGCGTTCTGCTATGCTTACCAGCAGATCCACGGCACCAGCCCGGTCTTCCGCTTCGATGTCATCACCAAGACCAAGCAGCCGAGCGTGAACTCGCATTACACGCTTCGGACGCAGGACGAGCTGGACCGCTTCGAGTTCATTGCCGGGAGAATCGAAAAGGCGGTGAACGCGGAGCTGTTCTATCCGAACGAGAACATCATCAACTGTGCCGAATGTCCTTACGCGGACCGGTGCAAAAAATCGACATGGAAAGGAGACTGACATGAGCAATCTCTGTATGGCTGGCGGCGGTCAATTCGTAGACCGCAATGCCGTTGCTCTGGTCGAAACGCCGGAGAGAACGGACAGCTGGAAGCCGGTGCCGCACATCGCGGTCATTGATGCTGTAACCGAAGTTGTCAATGCCCATCACTGGACCATTACCGAAGAACAATTCGGGCTGGCGCATGAAGGGCAAAAACTCTTTGGCGTTATGAAGATCAACACGACCGCATGTTCGGACTGGGTTCGCTGCATCGGTTTGCGCAACAGCCACGACAAGAGCTTCTCGGTCGGACTGAGCGCAGGGATCAGCGTCATGGTCTGCTCCAACATGGCATTCGGGGGCACGACAGTCATCAAACGCAGGCACACATCCAGGATCGAACTTACAGAGCTGGTTGATATTGCCGTCAACGAGCTGGAAAACGAGTTCCTGATTATGGAGAAAGTCTGCGAGGAAATGAAGGTGCTCTATCTGAAAGATGATGACGAGGCACGAAGCCGGATCGTGAGAGCTGCTGAAATCGGAGCAATCAATTCCAGCGATATTGTGCCGGTGTTCCGTGAGTTCAAACAGCCTCAACACGAGGAGTTCTCGGAACCGACCCGATGGAGCCTGCTGAATGCGTTTACGGAGACGATCAAAAAATACACGCCCCAGCGCGTGGATTATTCCTATTCGGCTCTGAATCGTTGTTTCGGTCTGGACGGCCGCAGAGCAGAACTTTGGTAATGTGTGCCTGACCCGGTACCACCACCCTCTGGCATGGCAGAGGGCTCCGACCGTAGAATCCATGCAAATCAGGATGGTCGGAGAGCGCCCGGTATGGACGTGATGCACCCATATCGAAATTCCGAAGTCATCCCGGAGGTCAAAGGAGTGAAAGCCTTCCCTCCGGTTTATTTCAAACTCAAACAAACGAAAGGGAAACAAAAAATGAACTGTCCAAAATGTGGAATGAAAGCAACTTTAACCAGTCAGATCAAAGGTCCGACAACATTGCTGGGTGCGGGCACAGGCGGCTATATCGCTGCCACAGCCAGCGCCAGCACGGGGGCTGCGATAGGCTCATTAGTCTGTCCGGGAATCGGCACACTGATCGGAGGGATTCTGGGAATTCTCTCCGGAGCAGCCGGGGGAGCTGTTGCCGGAAACACGGTCGGCAGGCTGATTGACGAAAACGTCTTTCGGATTTACTGCTGCGACTCCTGCGGCTACCAATGGAGGGCGGCATAATGCACTGTCCAGACTGCAATTCCGATACTGTCATTCCGTGGGATGACGGATACCTCTGCTGTTCCTGCGGCTGCGAATTCGGACACATCAACTGTTCCGATGAGGAAAATTAAGGAAAATCAAGGGGACTCCGGCCGGAGCCCTCTTTTTTGACTTGTTTTTTATCGTTCAACAGTGTATTTTACACAATCTTTATCAGGAGGAAACGCCAAAATGGGACTGAAATACCCGACTACTTCCAAAACACTGCTCGACCGGATCGCGGCGGGCGATGAAATCTCGTGGGATGAATTTTATTCACGCTACTGCGGTATTGTCCGCGACCTCGCCAAGTTCAAAGGGCTGGACGATGCCGAAGCCGACGACATCTGTCAGCAGGTGATGCTTCAGTTCTTCAAACAGAGCAAGACGTTCAAATTCGATCCCGACATCGCCCGGTTTAGAACGTATTTCGGCAGAATCATCACTTCCAAGATCGCCAATTATTACCGCAGAAAAAAGGAAGAACCGGTCGAGGAAGTCGAAGATATGCCAGCGGAAGATCAGAACGACGAACTGTTCCTGAACGAATGGCGGAAGATGATCCTGAAAGAAGCCGAACGCGAACTCAAAAACCGGGTCGCGCCCGAAACGTTTCAGGCTTACGAACTTTACGCCGTGCAGAACCGTCCCGTGGAAAAGGTCGCCGCCTATCTGGATTGCAGCGTCAATCAGGTCTATCAGGCGAAGAAACGCTGTTTTGCCATGATGCGCGAAATCCTGCTCAAGATGAACGAACAGGACCCGGCACTTAAACTGGAACTCTCGCATTATGGAATATAAAACCGGCAATTCTTTATGCGGCTGCACCCTTCGGCAAAAGTGCGGCGTCGGCGCTTACGGCGAAGTCTGGCTTGCGGAAGATTCTATCGGAACCCGTGTGGCTCTGAAGATCATTTACAACCGGGGCAGCTATTCCGAACGTGAACTCGCCGGACTGAAAAACTACAAGGACTGCAACCATCCGAACCTGCTCAAAATCCGTTATGTCGAGATCACCGATGAGCGGATCTGCTGCATCATGGACGCCGCGGATGACCTTAACCGCGGCAAAGGCGAATATCTGCCCGATACCCTTGCCAACCGACTGAACAAGTTCGGCAGAATGGACGGCAAAGAGATCGTCGCCATGCTGGATGGTCTGCTGAACGGTTTGGAGGAGCTGCACAAGCATGGTCTGGTCCACAGGGACATCAAGCCGGACAACATCCTCTGGGTGAACGGACGCCCCACGCTTGCCGATGTCGGTTTGATTGCTTTGGATGGCAAAGGTTCGCTGGTTGGCACCCCCGGATTCATGTCGCCGAAACTGCTGTCCGGCAAAGGTCAGGCAGACACGAGCGATGACTTTTACGCGCTCGGCAAAGTGATCTATTGCGCTCTGACCGGTCTTCCCGTAGGCGAATATCCTTCCATACCGGAAAATATGACGATCAGCATGGACGCCTCGCTCGGCCGCGCTTTGCGCGAATCCTGCAAACAACCAGTCCGTTCCTCGGCGGAGTTCAGGAAACTTCTGGAAAAAAAAGCCTCATCGGATACGCCAAAAGAAAATGATGTCCGCGTGACTGTGCAGCCGGGATCTTCCGGTCGACCGGGAAGAATATTGCTGGTCCTGTTCCTGCTGGTTCTGCTGTCGGGTGGTCTTCTTTCCCTCTATATAAAGTCGATCAGGGGAACACCGGAGAGCCCCAGACAGGTTCCGGCCGTTTCCCAATCAAAAGAAGATGCCGAACTGGATGCGAAATTGAATGAGACCCGTGCACAAGTGGCAAAAGCGCAGGCAAAATTCCGGGCAAAGCTCAAACAATTCAATACCAGCATCCATGGGGCAGCCGGAGCCGATTATCTGGCAGAGATGCAGGACCGCACGGTCAAAATTCTTCGGAAAAACGGACTTCTGCCCGGCACCGGAAAATGGGCTTCGCTTCTGATAAATTATCAGGTCATGGGCGGAAAAGAGATCCAAAGTCTGATCATGACCAGCAACCGGACGCCGAGATTGGTTCCGACTGCAGGGGTTCATCCGAGAAGATCGCCTCATTATGGAATCTCCAAAACCGAGCAAAGTCTGCATTTCCTGTTCAGTGTAGCCTATCCGGATTTCAATTTGCAGAACGTGAAGTCGCATCAGAAATTCTGGCGCGAACATCCGGGGACAGCAGACCGTATCCAGCAGCAGATGCTGGAAAGCGATCCGGTGATGCAGGCGCTGGCATTGGATGCCATGATCCGGGCAAAAGCGAATGCCATTTTGAAAAACGGCGTTTTCCAGCCAGGGGACAAATCACAGCTGGGCATGTTGTTCGAGCTGCGCCAAGGGCTTCTCCACCCGGAAAAAGGAAAACCCTCGTTCCTGCGCTGGTTTGCTGAATGATAAATTTTATGAAAATCAAAACTTTAACTTGCGATTTTCATAAAACGTGCTATATTGACCTCATTGAAACCGGAGGGATATTGACATGATCAAACGAAAAATACAGATCGAACTGGAACTGCTGGCACGGGAATACAAGGTCGTTACCATTACCGGTCCGCGGCAGTCGGGGAAAACCACGCTGGCGAAAATGCAGTTCCCCGATTATGATTATGTCAATCTGGAAGATCCGGAAACCCGGACGCTGGCGGAACAGGATGCCAGGGAATTTCTGCACCGGCATCCTGCGCCGCTCATCATCGACGAGATCCAGCGTCTGCCACTGCTGCTGAGTTATATTCAGGTAGAATGCGATAGAAGCGAAAAAAAAGGACGGTACATCCTGACCGGCAGTCATCAGCCTGCGCTTAAGGCGGGTATTTCTCAATCGCTGGCAGGACGGACCGCGATCCTTCAACTGCTGCCGCTTTCGATTGCCGAACTTCGGGAAGCCGGGATCGTGCTCGACCGGGACGAGTATCTGTTCAAGGGATTCATGCCGCAGCTTTATGAAGAAAAAATCGATGTGACGCGGTTCTACCGGAACTATTACATGACCTATGTGGAACGGGATGCCCGTCAGCTGATCAATCTCCAGAAATTTTCCGCTTTCGAGACTTTCCTGAAACTGCTGGCAGGACGGGTCGGGCAGCTGGTGAACCTGCAAAGCATTTCCAATGACGTCGGGGTTTCGACGACCACGATTTCCGAATGGCTTTCCGTGCTGGAAGCCAGTTACATCATCTTCCGTCTTCCTCCTTACTATGAAAATTTCGGAAAGCGGCTGACCAAATCCGCGAAACTCTATTTCACCGAAGTAGGGTTGGCCGCTTACCTGCTGTCGCTCGAAAGCCCGGAGATGACTGCCCGCGATCCGCTGATGGGCAATCTCTTCGAAAACATGGTGGTCATGGAAGCGTTGAAAGCTCGGTGGAATGCAGGCAAAGACGCATCATTGTATTTCTTCCGGGATTCCAACGGAATGGAAATCGACCTGCTTCAGGCAGCGGGCAGGAAACTGTATCCTTTCGAGATCAAAGCCGCCCGGACTTACAACAAGGATTTTGCCCGCAGCATCGGAAAATTTAGAACTCTCAACAACAAGACGGCGGACGGCTGTATTATCTATGCCGGAAAGACCGAACAGACAGTAGATCATATCGCGCTGGCGAACTTCATTTCCACCGCGGAACATATTCACTGAAAAATTTTTTGAGATTTTTTCGAAAAGTGCGACAAAGATTCAAACCTCCTGCGAATAATCGGGCAAAGGAACGGAAGTTTTCGGTGCTGATTGATGAAAAATATTCCATGCAAACAGAGATGCGGCTTGATTTTCCCTGTTTTCGGTGCTATGTTGATTGCCAAACAGCAATGAAAGGTGAAAAACAGACAACTGAAATACAGATGAAATAACAATTCGCATTATTCAAGCGGATCAGACTCAGGAAAACGCCAAAGTACAGAGGTTAGATCAGTGGCTTGGAGTAT
>JAZUCR010000859.1:0-2999 GCA_045639225.1 Victivallales bacterium | reverse complement strand
ATATCCAGCAGCATATCGGCGAAACAGCTGAAATCACGTCCGACATTGAGGTGCCAGGCCATGCGTTCGCTGCCTTTGATCAGACCGAACAGATTTTTGACGCAGAGGGTCAGGGTCATCATGCCGTGCGTCTTGGCTTTCGGCAGATCGGCCACCGCGTCGAAATCCAGATATTCCCGCGCGATCTCAAAATTGTGGAACCGCATCTCCGGCAGGTTCCTGGCCGGAGCGAATTCGGTGAAGGATCTGACCTCGACTCCGAGCTTGTCCAACGCTTCCTTCAGACCCATGGCGCGGATGACTGCCGGGGCGGTCTGGACCGCCGGATTTTCCAGAATCGATACTTTGGCTCCGGCATCGAGAAAAACCTTGGCGCATTCCAGCAGGAAAGCGGGATCCACACATGCCGGATCATGGGCTCTGCGCCATGCCAGCAGATTCGGTTTCAGCATGATTTTTTTGCCGGAAACGGAACCGTAAGCACGGATCTGGGGCTCGATCACCTGTTCCAACGCGGCACGGAGTCCTTTCGTCTCATAATCAGCCGGACAGCGGGCGGAAAATACTTGCGGCGCTGTGCTCATGAAAAATAATCCTCCAGCAGGGAGATCGTTTCAGGATTCCGGATTTTGGTCAGAGCATTGATTTCGATCTGACGGATCCGTTCCCGGGAGATCCGGAAATGCTGGCTCATCTCGTTCAGGGACATGGGTTCGACGCCGTTGAGGCCATACCGCAGCGTCAGCACCTGACGGGTCCGCGGCGGCAGTGCGGAAAGGATCGTCGAAAGCTTGTCCGACAGGATCTTTTTGGCCAGATTCCGCATCGGATCATCGCCGTCGTGGATGTTTTCGACCGTGTCTTCCAGCAGGATATCGCGTCCTCCGCTGTTGGAATAAACCGGCGCCTGGAGCGAAATCGACTGCATCGCCATGCGTTTGAGCGAACTGACTCTTTCTCTGGGCATATCCAGCCGCGCGGCGATATCGTCGGGCGTGGCTTCCCGGCCGTTTTCCTGCAGGAACTGCTGTTCCGCTTTATTGATCTTGCTCAAGGCGGTCAGCATGTGGGCGGGCAGCCGGATCACACGCGATTGCCGTCCGACGGCATGGCAGACGCATTGCTTGATCCACCAGACCGCATAGGTGCTGAAACGGTGGCCCAGGCCGCTGTCGAATTTGTTGATCGATTTCATCAGGCCGATGTTGCCTTCCTGGATCAGATCGACCAGGGGCACGCCGTGTCCCTGATATTTTTTCGCAATGCTGAACACCATGCGCAGATAACTGAAAACCAGCTTGTTCCGTGCAGTATCCAATTCTTTCAGCAGCAGATCCAGCCGGGCGATCCACTCGGAAAATTCCTTTTGCGTGCAGAACAGCGCGGTTTCGATCAGGGTTTTCCTGGCGTCATCATTGCCGGATTCCATGACCAGCCGATGCGACCGCAGCTGTTCGGTCAGTTCCAGCACCAGTTCGTTCTGGAACGGAAATTCGGTCATCAGCGCGGCTCCTTCGGAACGTGCCTTGTTCAATGCACTCCTGCTGCCTTTGCTGAAAGCAGTCTGGAGACGGCTGAGAATATCGGAAAAACGGCCCAGCAGACTGCGGCTCTTTTCCAGCAGTGCCTTCTTGCCGTGTTTCTGGAGCATCGACTGGGGCAGAATGTCTTCCAGCGAATCCGGGGTATCCAGACGTTCCAGCAGGCGGATGGCAAAATTATAGGATACTCCGCAGAAGGCCAGTTCGGCCCGCAGTTTTCCGAACAGATCTGCCAGCCGGTCCCACAGTTTTTTTTCTTCTTCCTGTTCCAGCGGAACAGCCCGCGCCAGCTGATCCATATAGAGCCGGAGCACTTTGCTGCATTCCTGACCTGAGGCCGCGGTTTCGCTGTCGATCAGCTGAAAATCCTCCTGATAGTCTGCCTGTCCTCCGATTTCGGGCGCGGGAGAGGCTGCCGGAACTTTCGGTTCCGGTGTTTCCGCTTTTGGTTTCTGTGCTGATTTCAACGCCATCAGGACACCTTTCACTGCCGTTCAGCTGATCCGTTACTCTTTAAAATATCATTCAGTCCGGATTTGTCAAGCGGAAAAAAGCCCTTACTGCGATTTTTTGGACGAAGTTCCTGAGAAATGGCAGATGCTGCAGTGGCGGCAGTCCAGTCCCTGCGGCGGTTCATAAGTCCGTCCGGCTTTTTCGGCGCGGCGGCGGTTGTAGACATTCATGGCGGCCAGGACAAAACCCATCACGATGAAGCCGCCCGGGGCCTGGCTCATTACGGAAAAGCCGTATTCCCAGTCCGCGGACAGCTGGACCTGGAACAGCGTTCCTGCCGCAAGAAATTCCCGGATCATGCCGATCACGGTCAGCGCCAGCGTGAACCCCAGACCCATGCCGAGCCCGTCCATCCCGGACGCCAGAATGCCGTTTTTCGAGGCGAAAGCTTCCGCCCGGCCGAGCACGATGCAGTTCACCACGATCAGCGGAATGAAAATCCCCAGCGCGTTGTAAAGCGCTCCTGTGTAGGCCTGCATCAGCAGATCGACCACCGTCACGAATGCCGCGATCACCACGATATAGCACGGGATCCGGATCTTGGCGGGAACCAGATTGCGGATCAGCGAGATCACCATGTTGCTGCAGAACAGCACGAACGTGGTGGCCAGACCCATGCCCAGCCCGTTCAGGGCGCTGGACGACGTCGCCAGCGAAGGGCACATGCCCAGCGACAGCACCAGCACCGGATTTTCTTTCCATATTCCTTTCAGCAGTTCTTTCAGCGGATTCATTTCGGCTTCCTTTCACTTCCGGCCGCATCCCGGCGGTATTTTTCGAATGCGCAGACCGCTTTCCAGGCCAGTTCATTGATCGCGCGCGACGAGATCGTTGCGCCCGTCACATAATCGGCATCGCCGCCGTCCTTTTTCACTTTCCACGGCTGTTTCCACGGGTCTTTCGCCGATTTCGAATGACCGGTATACTGATCGAGGATCCGGTTCG
>JAZUCR010000858.1:0-1957 GCA_045639225.1 Victivallales bacterium | reverse complement strand
GGTCAGGGGCTTGCCGCCGATGATGCGGTAATCATGTTTGACCGATTTGCTGATGTAGGCGGGGATCATCAGATCGATTTCCCCGGATTCGACCGCCTCGTAGCTTTCTTTCTGATTTTTGTAGCAGATGAACTGGACTTTCAGTTTGTTTTCCAGTTTCAGTTGTCTGATGATCTCATTGACCACATCGATACCGGCACCGATCGGATTGCCGTTTTCGTCCATTGCGCAAAACGGCAGATAATTATCGAAAAAACCCACGCGCAGTATCTGGTGATTCGCAAGCCATTTTTTCTCCTCGACAGACAGGTTGCGGCCCAAGACCGTATCGGCAAAATAACGTTCCTGAAGACGTGAAAAATAGAAAAGGTCGTTATTGATGACTTTCTCGTGCGCGGAATTGATGTCATCGATCAGATCGGGTCGGTTTTTGCTGCCGACCAGATAATAAGCGGATGCCCCGACTTTCTCGATCGCCGAAAGATTGCGTTTCGCCAGCATGCTCAGTTCCAGATCGAGATCGATCTTTCCTGCATACAGATCCGCTTCTTTCTTCGCGATCTCTTCGTATTCGACAAATTTGAGATCCACATTTTTCTTTTTACACCAGTTCTGCAGCAGTTCGGCCAATATCGTCCCGCTGGTGATGCCCACGGTCTTGCCGTTCATGGATGCATAATCGCCGGGCGTGATCGAAGTATTATTCGCGGAAGTATACAGATAGTAGTATTCATATCCCATCGGCTCATTCGGAAACAGGAGCTCCCTGGCGCGTTCCTCAGTGTAGCTGATTTCGTAGATCAGATCGACTTTCCCCGCCCGGATCAGTCGGATACTGTCGAAAAAGCTGGAGCAGGGGACATAAATGATATTCCACCCGGCATAAGCGCCGATCGTCTGAATATAGTCATACGCATAACCGGACACGGGATGGTTATGCTCATCCACGATCATCTGCCGGTTGAATTCCTGATAAGCGATCCGGACCACTTTACGCGCGTCCTTCTCTGCACTCCGGAGAGATCCGGAGATGAGGATCAGCATCACACTGAAAACCATGACGAACCAGTGGAACAGATTTACGGATGATTTCCAATTATGTCTTGTCATATTCAGCCTCTTTCTTTGTCTGGTTCGGGAATGCCGTCTGCATCCGGATCGAACGTTTTCCGCGAGCTGCAATCTGCGCGTTCTCTTTTCATAAATGATTTTTTATCATAAACTTTGTACTATATAGTCCGGAACGGCAAATTTCAAGTTGAAATCGAAACGGCAGAACCGATTTGTTTCAGAAATGCCGGAACCCGGGAACCATAACGGGGCAGGGGAAATGCCGGCGGCAGGATCGAATGAAAACAGCCTGGCACGGCTGAGTTGCTTCGGATCACAAACCCAGCTGCGCAGCCAGCTGCTCACTGGTCATGTAGCCGGTAAGACGTTTTTCCAGCTTTCCGTTCCGGTAGAAGAAGAGGGCAGGGATGGCGTCGATTCCCAGCGAGGCGGCCAGCTGGACATTTTCGGCATCTTCCACACTGACTTTTCCGATAATGAGATCGGGATAAGCCGCCGCCAGTTTTTCCAGTTCGCCGGTAAGTTTCTGGCAGGGACCGCACCAGGTCGCCCAGAAGTCGATCAGAACCGCCTTGTCGCTCTGTGCGGTCAGTTTTTCGAAGGACTGTTTGTTCAAGTGAAGGATTTCCATGATTCATTTCTCCTTGTAATAAAGTTTGCAGTGACAGAATCCGGTAAATGCCGGATCGGCGATCTGATCCCGGAATTCCCGGCAGATGCACAGATTATCCGGTATGTGCTGGATCCGGCAGGGGCAATATCCGCCGTTTTTCGCCATGACGTTCCGCAGTTTTTCCAGTTCGCCGGTAAGTTTCTGGCAGGGACCGCACCAGGTCGCCCAGAAGTCGATCAGAACCGCCTTGTCGCTCTGTGCGGTCAGTTTTTC
>JAZUCR010000857.1:0-10590 GCA_045639225.1 Victivallales bacterium | reverse complement strand
CATGGCTACGATCCGACTTCCCCGGATCCGGCTCAGGAACCGGTTGCTTTCCGTCAGCTGTTCCATGATGTTCTGCAGCAATGCGGTATTGTCGTTCTGCCGTACCGGCGTCTTCTGACCGTAAGCATCCGGGGTGAGTTTCACACAGAGGTCGTTGAACAGCATATCGCTGTCTCCGAACAGATAAACCTCGCCCCGGCCGCCGGAATGCAGCAAATGTTTATGTCCGCGCGGCATGACCAGCGGAGCCCCTTTCGGATAAGCGGACGGGAAATCGCCGGTCAGATGCACCGCGAGCGGCAGCGGCTTGCCGCCGGGACGGAAATTGCGGATGATCAGTTCCGGCCGTTCCGACACATACATGCTCACGGTCTGGGAATTGGCGGACGTCTGCAGCAGGATCTCCGAGCGGAGCCCCTTGACCGGAGTCACGGTCAGCGGCGAGGCGAACCACATGGAAATGGAATTGAACAGCGCCGTAACCGGCGTCTGCCGGGAAATCGCGTCATTGGTCAGTTCCAGCGCAGTCGGATTGGTGATCATGCGTTCCGGCAGCACCCGCCGATGGGCATAGATCAGATCCGCCGCGACCATTCCGGGATTGCAGGAAACGCCCCATGCCGAGGTCAGCGGTTCCAGCGAAGAGGTGATTTTTTCCGACATGGAGTAATCGCTGCGGATCTTCAGCACGGCATAAAAACTGCGCGGATCCAGAAATACCGCCATGCGTCCGCCTTTCATCAGGTATTGGTCCAAAGCATAAAGTGCCCGGGTCTGGATTCCTGCCGGATGAATGATCAGCACCGCGGAGAGATCGGCAGGGATCTCCCCGACATCCAGAGCCAGCGGGACCAGATCATAATCCGAACCGAGTTCGGAAATCACATACCACGCCCGGTCGAACACTTTCACCTTATTCGGATCCAGGGCAGTCAGTTCCGTCGGCAGCTGGTCGCCCAGCACCTTGAAAGCGCTCATGACGCCGATCTTGGGACGTTTCACGGAGACGGCGTTCAGAACGGTCCGCACCACTTCGTATTCGAGCATTTTTTCCCGCTGGAGCGAAAGGAACGGCAGGCTCAGGGTCCGGTCCCCGCAGGAAACCGAAAGCCCCATATACACGCGGTCGCCCGTATTGATCGAAATCGGAGTGATGCCTTCCAGCCCGGCAGCCTGTTCATCGCCCGAATCAGGTTCGGGATCCAGCACCAGCAGGCTCAATTTTCCGTCCGAGGCCTCGCACAGGCTCCGAAGCAGCCATTCCACCCGTTCGGCATAACGCTTGAACACCGCCGGCAGATGCGGACTCGAGGACGACACATAAAAACGGATCTCCGCGGGGGTCTTGAGACTCCTCGCAAAATCCCTCGCTTCCGGAGACAGCGAATACGCGCCGTCCTGACTCAGATCCGCTTTCAGCGAAAACGCCGAACCGATCAGGTTGACGCAAAGCAGAACATACAGCGCAGGGATCACCCGCAGACACAGCAGACCGACTTCCCGCCGGACCGCCGGCACCGACCAGGCGCCGGATACGAAAATATTCCCGACGCCGGAAGCGATGAACCGCAGCACGATCTCCGCCAGATACAGGAAAAACACCATTCCGCTGAGACAGTAGACCAGATCGCCGGTATCCACAAAACCGCGCTGGAATGCCTGATAATGTGGCAGGAAAGCAATCGAGGCCAGCAGATTCACCAGACTGTCCGGCAGATATACGCTCAGCCAGTCCAGCACATCCGGAGCACCGATCACCATGAACAGACCGCAGATCACCAGCGACAGCAGAAAACTCGCCGTCTGACTCTGGGTGAGCGCGGAACAGAAACTCGCCGCCGCCAGAAATACGCCGCCGAGCAGAAACGCGCCGATATAGCCGCAGAAAATCGTTCCGATATCCGGCTTGCCCAGAAAAACCGCACTCAGCGGCACGCCCGCAGTCAGGATCAATGCCAAGGCCAGATGCGACATGCCCGCCAGGAATTTACCCCAGACCAGCTGCCGGACCGTGCAGGGAAACGCCAGCAGCAGTTCCAGCGTCCCGGTCCGCCGTTCCTCCGACCAGAACGGCATCCCCAGCGCCGGCACCAGAAACACGAACAGCCACGGCAGCCAGCCGAAAAACGGCGTCAGATCCGCTTGACCATACGTAAAGAGACCGCTCACGATGAACGACAGAAATCCGGTCAGGACCAGGAAGATGATCAGGAAGATCCACGGTGCGGCCGAGGATGCCGAAGCGATGAATTCACGTTTCCAGACCGCCCGGACCACGGAAAAAGAATGCAGTTTCGGCAAGATCATTTTTCCCCTCCGTCTCCGGCGCCGGTCAGCTTGCGGAAGGAATCTTCCAGCGTGCCGCCCGAGACCGCCCGGAACTCCGCCACGCTGCCGGAAAAGACTTCCCGTCCGGCACAGATCGCCAGGACCCGGTCGCAGACCGCATCGATCTCTTCCAGAATATGGGTGGAAACGATGATCGCGCAATTTTCCCGCATCTTCCGGATCAGACTGCGGATCTCGCGTTTCTGGTTCGGATCGAGACCGTCGGTCGGCTCATCCATAACCAGCACGGTCGGCTCGTGAATGATCGACTGGGCGAGACAGACCCGCCGCCGATATCCTTTGGAGAGCGATTCGACTTCATCGCCGGCAACATTTTCCAGAGCGCAGTCGGCCATCACCCGACGCAAGGCAGACCGGAGTCTTTCCCCGGTCAGGCCGCGCATCGAGCCGCACCAGGACAGGAACGAATGGACGGTCATATTGCCGTAAAGAGGGGCGTTTTCAGGCAGATAACCGAGACGTTCGCGGGCGGCCACCGGATCCAGCACCGGATCGACCGAATTGATCAGGACCCGGCCGGAAGTCGGACGGTTGAGGCCGCAGAGCATCCGCATGGTCGTGGTCTTGCCGGCGCCGTTCGGACCGATAAATCCCAGTACACAGCCAGGCTCCAGGGTGAAACTCAAATCGTTCACCACGGTCCGCCGGCCATAGCATTTGATCAGGTGTTCAGCCGTGATCCCCATACGCAAAACCTGTCAGCGGGAATCTTTCGCCAGTTCGCGTTCGTTGAAAAACGCCAGCGCGAGCAAAGTCCAGAAACCGATGTAGAACAGCACATAAAGCACCGCCCACAGCAGATAGGAATAAGGGATCACCTGCCGGGCCGCCAGCGCATCCGCCATCCAGAAATACTGCCAGTTCGGCAGCAGTGCACGCAGGAAGGAACCGAACAGACTGTCCCCGACCCATTGCATGACAAAGAATTTGGAAACCAATCCCAGCAGGAAGATCAGCGTGCAAATCGTCAGATTGGAAACCAGTTCGAGACGGGTTGCCAGCGCCGCGGAGATCGAACCCATGGTCCAGACCGCGGGAAAGAGCAGCAGCAGGGCCGGGATCAGATGACGCGCTTCGATGAATTCCTCCGGATCGATCTCGCCGTGAGCATCCATCCCGCTCACCCGGACGAAGTAATAGATCGCCGCGATCACCGGGATCAGGATCAGCAGGGCAAGGAGCGTGTTCGAGGTGAACGAGACCTGCCGGAAATAATTCCGCAGTCCGCCGAAGATTGCCGCGGCAGCGATCGCCCCGTAATAAACTGCCATCAGGCCGAATTCCAGCCGGAACTGATCTTTCGCGATCAGCACCGCCACCAGCGCGGAGGCATTCAGAATGAACAGAAATACCGTCACCGACGCCATGATGCCGACGATCTTCGCCAGTACGAACGAAAAACGCGTCACCGGTTTGGAAAGCAGCAGCAGGACCGTTCCGTTGCGCATCTCGCGGCTGATCGTATGCGCCGAGCACACCACCGCCACCACCAGACTGAATACCAGCGAGGTCGCCATCACGCTGTCCACCACGAATTTGATCTGTTCACGGAAGACGAACATCGCGGCCGTCGGGAACAGTCCGTTGATGCACAATGCGCACGCCAGCATCAGGAAATAAACCGGTTCCCGGATGCATTCCACAAAAGTATTCCTTGCCAGTTTGTAAAAAATCAGCATGTTCCGCTCCTCCTGCAGTCAGGTATTTTTTAATTTTTTTCTTCTTTTCGGTTGATTTTTCTGTGTTGACCATATATTCTATAACACAATCTGCGGAATTTCAAATCGAAAGAACCAGGAATGAGCAAGTTTTTTTTAAAAAATTTAAAGGAAAGACCCAAAGCGGCCATTTTTTTAAGCGGAAACGGCTCCGATACGGAAAAAATTCTCTCGGATTTTGCCGAACATAAAGCGTTGCGTCACTGGACCCCGGAACTGCTGGTGACCGACCGGCCCAAAACCAGCCGCGCGGCAGAGATCGCCCGGAAATATGGTCTGCCGCTGGTAGAACACGGCATCGCCGCCTTCTACCGCAGTCACGGTTCCGAAAAAGTCACGATCGCCACGCCGGAAGGACGCCGCATCCGCGAACTCTGGACCGCGACCCTGATCGAAAAACTCCGTCCTTTCGATCTGGATTTTGCCGTTCTGGCGGGATTCATCACCCTCACCAATATCGCCGCCGTTCTGCCGTGCCTCAATGTCCATCCCGGCGACCTCACGTATGAAAAAGACGGCCGCCGGCTGCTGACCGGACTCCATACCGTCCCCGTCGAACTGGCCATTCTCGAAGGACTGGACTATCTCCGCTGCAGCGTGATTCTGGTCCGTCCGTTCTCCGGCAAAGCGGATGAGGTCGACAGCGGTCATATTCTGGGGATCTCCGAAAAAATGCCGCTGGATCTGCAGGGACACTCTCTTGAGGAAGTACGCGCGATATTCCGCAGCCGCAAGCACGGCCACTTCCACGGAGCCAACCGCGATCTGCTTTTCGACCTCGCCAACCACAATCAGGAACTGCTGAAACCGGCCGGCGATCATGTCGTTTACCACCGGGTCATCGACGATTTCGCCGCCGGAACATTCGCGGAATCCGATTCCGGCACCCTGCTCTATCGGGGCGCTCCGGTCAAAACCGTCGAATACCGGGCAGACGGGACCTGCGTCCCGATCCCGCTGTAAAACTGTTCGGAAAGGCTCTGTTCCCCTGCATGGGGCGGCAATACTTCTCTTGCGTAATGAATAGTTTTTACTATCAGATCACCGCAAAGAAACGATAAAATTCAAGTCCGGAAATGAAAAATCAACATAAAAAACCGGGAAAATCACAGTATCGTATTTTATGAGGTCATAAAACTCATACGGAAGTTTACCGACCCATATGGGTAACAGCCCGTTCGAAAAAATTGATTTCAGGACAGCAGTTCGGTAAGTTCGTCCAGCCCCCGCATGACATATTTCGGGGTATAGGCGAAATTGGGGATCTCCGAACGGTCGGTCACACCGGACAGGACCAGCACGGTATCGACTTCCGCCTCGACTCCGGCAATGATATCGGTATCCATCCGGTCGCCGATAATCAGCGTCTCGCGGGACATAGCATTCAGGTATTTGACCGCCCGGCGCATCATGAACGGGTTCGGTTTGCCGATGAAATAAGCTTTTTTGCCCGTAGCAAGTTCGATCGGAGCGATCAGCGAACCGGTGGCAGGCACAATGCCGCTCTCGGTGGGACCGGTCAAGTCCGGATTGGTACCGATAAGCCGAGCGCCCTTCAGGACCAGACGGACCGCCTTTTCAAGCCGCTCGAAACCGTAGGTCCGCGTTTCTCCGACTACCACATAATCCGGGTTGACGTCATTCATCGAAATACCTTTTTCATACAGAGCATTGGTCAGACCTGCTTCGCCGATGGCGAAAACGGTGCAGCCGGGCCGCTGCCGGGAGAGGAAATCGGCGGTGGCCAGCGCACTGGTGTAAAAATGTTCCGGAGCCACATTCACGCCCAGACGGGCGAGTTTTTCCGCCAGTTCGCGCGGAGTGCGTTCGCTGGAATTGGTCAGGAATAGATAGCGCAGCTGGCGTTCCTCCATCAGCCGGACGAAATCCGCCGCACCGGGAAGCAGGTTGTTGCCGTGGTAGATGACTCCGTCCATATCGGAGATGAACGCGGTCTTTTTTTTCAATTCTTCGGTCATGATATTCCTTTTTTCAAAATGATTGGCAGGATAATATAGAATATACCGGAAAATTATCAAGTCGAATCGGGACAAAAAAAATGAAAACATGCAGGTTTTTCAGCTTGATTATTTGACCGGAAGGAGTATATTAATACTGGAGTATCAGAACATGAACTTGCAACCTGTTTACAGAAAGGCGTATTTAATGAAAACAAAACTGACGGCTTCCGCGATCTGCGGAGCACTGCTTCTTTCCATGGCAGTCCAGGCGGTTCCTGACCGGGATCTGCATATCAACGGACATTTCCGCGGCGCACCCCAGGGCTACAGTCCGGCTCCGGGCTGGACTTTGACGGCGGACGGCGGCAATGCCAGGATTCTGCCCGGCCTGAAACCGGATAAATTCCGTCTCGAGATCATCGCATCGGCCAGTCGGGCACAGTCGGTGGTTACCGATCTGCATCAGGTTTTCGGAAACACCATCGAAATCAAGGCCGATATCAGCGGCCGGGGCTATGCCACGATCGGTTACGAAGCCTTCGACGGCACCGGGCAGCAGCTCGTAGCCGCCGACAAGCAGACCTGCACGCTCAGCGGACCGGAACAGAAATTCAAAAGATATTTTCCGGTCAACAGTGCCGCCCGGCACATCCGGATCCGTCTGACTGCGGAAGCCGGTTCGGCGGCCATTTTCCGTGATGTCGAAGCGGAAATGAAGCATTACGCCGCAGCGGCGCCCGCGCCGGGAGCCATCGCGGCTCCGCCTGCCCCGGCTCCGGGAACCATCGCTGCTCCCCCGGCACCCGTGGCGGCTCCTGCACCGGTTGCAGCCCCTGCTCCGGTTGCTGCGCCCGCTCCTGTAGCGGCACCGGCACCGGCGGCACCGCCGGCCGCCGCTATGCTCGAGCATCATCGGTACTACTCATGGAACTCTCTGCGGGCGGTGGAACATTTCCACGTCCAGCTGCCGGTCGGTTCGGAAATCGAATTCGATCTGGAGGAACACCGCAACCGGAATCTTCACTGGTCCGTGGTCCGCTATGACGGCCGGATCTGCCGGATCAAAGTCGATCACGACCGCGACGGTATTTTCCCCTTGCGTTACGACAAAGCGGAATTCGAACTGAAAGCCCTCTGGCGCGGCACGACGACCATCGAGCTCGCTTGCGGCCGGAAAAGAGTTTTCATCCATTTCACCGCGCTTTGAGAGTTTTTCGAAACGAAGCAGACTCCGTATCCTCCGGGATGCGGAGTTTTTTTATTGCCGTCAGGACAGCACTGGCAGGATCAGTTCCGCCGGATGATCCGCATCATGACAGATGGTATGGACGGATTTTTCCAGTTTGGCCTCATGCAGCAGACGCCCGCCGGTGTTGGCATTGCGGTCGAACAGAGGAAAACACTGTCCGCAGATTTCCAGCCGCATGGCATGTCCCGGCGGGAAGGTGACCGCGATATGCGACAGGTCGATCTCGAACTCGTACAGTTTTCCCGGTTCGAGCAGCTCTTCCCGGTCGAGACTGTTCCGGAAACGAGCGCGGATCATCCCTAAGGTCAGATACATTGCGCGTCCGTCCGGAAGCACATCCGTCAGCAAGGCAAAAAAATCGGTATCGGGCGTGGAAACCGAAGCGGTGAAGCGCAGCCGGACCTTTCCCGCCACGGCCAGCGGCTGCCGGAAAACCGGCGAGGTATAAACCAGGACATCGGAACGTTGCTGCTGCGGCGTCCGGTCATAGAAGCCGAGCGCGGCATGCTTACCGTTGTTGCAGAGCACCGGATCGTCGGGGTTGGAGACATACACGTCGGAAGGTTCCTTTCCGGGCTTCCGCCGGTTCAGCACGCCGTCGCCGGTCAGTGAATTGGCATTGCCGCCGCTGTGGAGGAACCAGCCGGATTCCCGCACGCCTTTCGGGGGCCAGCATTCGGAACTGTGCCACTTGTTTTCGCCCAAGGCATAATACCGGACAGCAGGTTCGGACGGCGCCGGATCTTTCCCCGGATCTTTCAGCAGTCCGCCCAGATAGGACAGAGTCCGGTCTTCCAATCCGAAGCTGGCATAGGAACATTCTTCCCCGAACAGATCGGGGTTGATCAATCCGCCGTGACCCCAGGGACCGACGACCAGCCTCGTAAAATTGCGGGCTTCCGGAGTTTTCGCCAGCTTCTTCATCAGCAGAAAACTTTCGACCGTTTCCGATTTGAACGGATCGAACCAGCCGCCGGCGATATAAGCGGGCGCCTTGCATAAACGGAAATCCTTTTCGATTTCCCCGAGATATCTGCCCGGATGTTCCGCTTTTTCGAAGAATTTCCGGAAGGGTTTCAGTTTCCCGTATCCTGCCTGGCGGTCGGCATCGATCACGGGCAGATGACGGTAGATCCCGTTTCCCTCATAATTGGGGACTGAATCCCAGCCGACATTGGAGCGGTGATGCATGGCAAGCATCCACGCTTCGGTAAAGGAAAGATGAGCTCCGCCGCCGGGGATTGCCGCACCGGAGCAGCTGTAAAGCGGAGCCACGCGCGGTGCGGTCCCGACCAGCTCCGGAAATCCGGACCGTGCCGCACACCACTGCACCCAGCCGGGATAACTGGCTCCTGCCATCACGCAGCGGCCGTTGAACCAGTCCTGTTTCCGCAGCCAGAGGAACAGATCTTCGACATCGTTCTTTTCCGCATCGCGTTCGGCAGGATCGAAAACGCCCCCACTCCATTCAGTTCCGCGGCAGGACTGCATGATCGAGACGACCCCGTTTTCCAATGCCCAGCCGTCAGGAGGAATCAAAGTTGTTTTCTGGCAATACGGAGAACGCCGCAGGATCACCGGCGCCTTTTTCCGCAGGTTCAGCGGGAAATAAATAACTGTATGCAGTTTGACGCCGTCCCGACAGGGCAGCATCAGACTTTGGATCGAACAGCTGATATGGTCCGCTTCCTGGATTTCGGTAACATTGAACTGGTCTTTGCTTTTACTCATGATTATTTCCTTTTTTTTCATTATATGAAAGATCGGTCAGATCCACGATAGTGCGATGGGTTTTGCACCATTTGCCGTTTACACAGGCTTCCCGGTATTCGTGCCGGGAAGCAGGAAAACACTCGCTGAAGCGGATGCCCGCGAGGTTTTCCGCCTCGCTGGTGAGCAGCATTTCCCGGACCCCGAGTTCACGGGCCGTCGCAGCCAGGAAAGGACAAAGCCGTCTGCCGTATCCCTTGCCCCGTTCACTTGGACGGATCGCGATCCCGAGGTGTCCGCCGTAATTTTCCAGCTGTTCGTTCAGCTTCGGCCGGAAGTTGGCGATCCCGATCATCCGGTCCGCCCGCAGGATCCAGAAGGTAACGGAAGGCACGATGCCCGGCGGCAGACCGATCCCGAGTTCCTCTTTGCGGTATTTCTCCAGCAGGGTGTAACGCCAGTGCTCATATTGCGACGGATCGCTCAGAATGTAATTGTCATGGACATGTCCCCAGGATTCCCGGCAGAAATCCAGATATTGTTCCATCAATTCCGGACAAGGGCGGACCAGACTGAATTCCGGTGTTTCATTCATGCCAGCTGCAAAACCTTTCCATTTTCAGAAGCAAGGTTCGCCGTCATGCGAGCGCAGCCAAGCCGGTGCTCCATTCGGAGCCGACCGAACCGTAATATTTCCAGACCAGATTATCCTCGCCCATGACCAGCTGCGTACCGAGATCGCCGCTGGCTGTCCGGATCCGCAAGTCGTCTTTGCCGTCGCCGTTGAAGTCCGCGATCTGTTCCACAGTCACGCTGCCCAGATCGCCAAGTCCCATCCAGCCCGCCGCATTGCCGTTGTTCACCAGCCACGCACCATAATAATTGCCGCTCTACAGCAGCACATCATCCGTGCCGTCGCCGTTGAAATCGCCCGCGCCGACGATCTCGAAACCGTCCGGCAGGGTGTCCAGATCGGCCCATGCCATGGTGCCGTCCGCCTGCGTCAGCCAGCTGCCGGCGAATCCGGCATCGTGTTTCAGAACCACGTCGTCGCGTCCGTCGCCGTTCAGGTCACCGACTGCACTCAGTTTCCATTCGTCGCCGAGACTCTGGAAATAGTTCCAGCCGTGTTTCTCGTCACTGGTGAAGAAGCAGCCGACCGCGCCGTTGGTGTTGCGAAGCAGCAGATCGGTCTGACCGTTACCGTTGAAGTCGCCGAGTCCGACGATCTGCGTATCCGCGCTGAATTCGCCGATGGTTGCCCAGCCGGAGACTTTGCCGTCGTCATCAGTCGTCCAGGCGCCGACCACATTGTCCGAGCTCTTGATATACACATCGTCGGTATTCTTGCCGACAGCCGTTTTGCCCGTGCCGAAGATTTCCCAGCCTGCGTTGCGCGTGCTCAAATCGCCCCACACTGCCGGCTGGTCTCCCATGATCAGCCAAGCCCCGGTCGAGCCGTCCGCTGCGTGTCCGTCCTGCGAGATCGTCATCACGATATCCGCGCGGCCGTCCGCATACAAGTCGCCCGCAGAGCCCCCAGCCGGTGCCCCGCCGCTGACCGTCAGCAGCAGATCACTGCCAGAGGTTGCCAGCGTGAAGG
>JAZUCR010000856.1:0-10928 GCA_045639225.1 Victivallales bacterium | reverse complement strand
AATAGTGGAAAGGATCATCAAATCCGGGGGAAACTGCCCGCCAGATGCTGCCGATTCTTTTGTAGGGTGCCCGCTCGTAAAGGAGGATAATATCGCCTGGCAAAATATCTTCATTCCCCTGCCAAAAATAGACTTTATCATTTTCGATTTCTGTAGATAAAAATTCTTCAACATCCCCATCAGATGCCCCAAGCATAAAAATTTGATTGGGGACAGGCAATTCCCGCTCGATAAATTTACCCAGGAAACGTATGGCAAAACCATAGAGGAAAGCACATAACTCAACGGGACTTAAATCATGCTGCATCCGAAAGTCATACAGAACACGACAAAGATCAAAATAGTAATTCACCCGTTCGATATGCTGAGTTTTTCCAGGGAGAGCGGGGATAGAAATCTCGAAAAGTCGGCAAATTTCTGAAAACTTATAGAAATGAACAGGCAATAAATACGGAAACGCATAATCAGGGTGTTTCATAAATTGCGACACTGAAAAAAAAGGAATCAGGCTTTGACAATCACGTGCTTCATCATTCGAGAGGTTTTTCCAAAAATCCGGTATTTGCTGAATATATTTTTCTATGGAAGAGATTGTTTCCTTTTGACCATAGTCCCTCTCATCCAATTTGATGTCATCGGGAGGAGCAAGATATAAATCAACACGAGGATCATCCAGCATTGAATCAGCAAACGCAAAAAACTTGTTTTCATCATGAAAATAGATGTTTTTCAAATCGGCGAAAAAAGAATAAACTTTTTTCCCTTCTGCGGTCTGCAAGTAGTCGTCTAACAGAAACTTTTCAAATCTCATGATACACCATCCTAATTATTGATGGATCCATTGATTATTTGCAACGGAAGCGTTCCTGATCCGTCAGCATAATTCCAGCATCTCCCGGCGGACATTCTGGCTGAAACGGTCTTTCTTTCTCAATCTCTTATAAGAAACGACATCCACAGGACAATGGAAATAATCCGACAAGGCGAATTCCAAGCCGGTCTGGTCGAATAAAGTCGCTTGATCGCCGAATTCGGCAATCAGGTCAATATCACTGTCCGGAGTTTCTTCTTTGCGGGCACAGGAACCGAAGACAAAGAGCCGGAGAACTTTGTATTTTTGAGCCAACGAACGAATTTCATCCCGCCTGGCCATGATTTCATCCAGTTTGCACATTCGATCCTCCCTGACGGATTTCCTTCATAATATAATTGTTTTTTTCATAAAGTCAATTTCATTCTTCATTTTTCTTCCCATCGACCCGCAAGGCTGGGGAACGGCATTGACCGTGAGATAAAAAAAGCGGCCGTGTGGAACGGCCGCTGAGGTTCGAATGGACTCACTTGCGTTTTTTGTTGGACGCGGATTTTTTGGCCGGCTTCTTCGCAGGTGCTTTCTTCGGAGCCGCTTTCCGGGCCGGACGGGCAACCGGCTTCGGCTTGATTTGAGCGGACTTCAGATTGGCCGCGGCGGGATCGTCCCTGCGGGCATAACCCCAGTCGAGCAGACTGCGGACAAAAAGATCGCGGTTTTTGCCGGTGTCGAAACCGGTGACCACGGCAATCAGACGTTTGCCGTCCCGTTTGCAGGTGACAGTAACGCAATAACCGGACCGGTTGATGAAACCGGTTTTAAGACCATCGACTCCGGGCGCAGGATATTTGCGTCCGGGGAGAAGATTGTTGTGGTTGACCAGTTCGGTTTTGCCGCCGCGGAAATCAGCCATGGGCATGGAAGCCCATTGCATCAGCTTCTCATGATTGAGACAATATTCGGCAAGGAGCGCCATATCGGCGGGACTGCTGACATTGTCTTCGGCGGAAGTCTTTCCGGGAAGGCCATGAGGATTGCGGAAATGAGTGTTTTTCATACCGATCTCTCTGGCGCGGCGGTTCATCCGGCCGACAAACCCGTAAACATCGCCCTGGCCGAGGAATTCGGCGACCTGATAGGCGGCATCGTTGGCACTCTTGATCGCGACGGCCTTGAGGAGTTCCTCGAGCGGGAAAGTCTCCTTGGGATCGAGCCAGACCTGGCTGCCGCCGATCTTCATAGCGGCGGAAGAGACCTTGACGGGCGACTGGAGCGTGATGCCGTTTCTGCCGGCCTGGATATCCTCGCAGGCAAGCAGGAGCGTCATGAGTTTGGTCATGGAAGCGATCTGAACCGGAGCTGCGGCCTGTTTATCCCAGAGGACGTTGCCGGTATCGGCATCGACCAGGATGCCGGCGCGGGTCCCGGCAGAAGCGGGCAGTTCCGGAATGACGCCCTTCCAGGCAGTCTGGAAATTGAACGGGGGGAACTGTTTGAACCGGGGCTCGGGCAGCGGCTGGGCGGAAGCAGGAACGGGAACCGTATTCTGCGCAGGCTGGACAGCCGCGGCGGCCTGTTTTTTGGCGGCCAGGTGCACGGGGGAAACCAGTTTTTCCTTTTCCGGTACGTTCGACGATCCGCCGTCAGACGGCTGATAGAAGCAAACGAACAGGATGATCAGGTGAGCCAGAACGATCAGACTGATAGTCAGGATGATGTATTTGAGTTTCACAGAAGTCCGCGCTCCTCTAAGATAGACCGGTTCAAAGCGGAAAAGAGCGCCGCAATGGCAGCCTGGTCAATGTTGGCATGTTCACCGACGCCGTAGAAAAGACGTTTATCGCTTTTTCTGCGGATGCCGACGAAGGCGATGGCATTGGCATCGGCATTGGTGCCGAGCGTGCGTTCGGAAAAATCTTCCAGGATGAACTGGTAAAGGCCTGCTTCGTTACGGATGCCGTGGACGGTGGCGGAGATCGGTCCGTTGCCGGTGCCCTGAATGTCCATGAGCTTGCCGTCGAAAGTCAGCTGGATGCCGACGGTGATCATGGAATCTTCGCGGGTCTCGTCATGGTCGTCGCCGCCGGAGATCCGTTTGAATTTCTTCAAATCGAAGGGGCCTTTGATATTGACGAAAGTGTTGTTGAAGATTTTGAGCAGTTCGGCGCCGTTGAGCTCGTCGCCTTTACGGTCGGCGTAAGCCTGAATGGCGGCGCCGATCTCGGGGTGCATGCCCTTGGGCGGGAAAATGCCGTAATCGTGTTCGAGGACATAAGCCACGCCGCCTTTGCCGGACTGGGAATTGATGCGGATGAGTTTCTCATATTTGCGTCCGACGGTGGCGGGGTCGATATGGAGGTATGGGACCTTCCAGTCGACGCCGAAAATCTGGCGGGCACTGTCGATGCTGTCGAGACCTTTGCGGATGGCATCCTGATGGGAGCCGGAAAACGCGGTGAACGCGAGCTGTCCGGCATAAGGATGCCGCTCGTGAACTTCGATGCCGGTGGAGCTTTCCACGACCTTGACGATATGGGGAAGATCGGAGAAGTTCAGACCGGTTTTGATGTTGCGGGATTCGAGGTTGAGCGCCATAGCGCAGAGATCGACGTTGCCAGTGCGTTCGCCATGACCGAACAAAGTACCTTCGACGCGTTCGGCGCCGGCCATGACAGCGAGCTCGGACGAAGCGATCGCGCAGCCCTGGTCATTATGCGAATGAATGCTGATCGTGGTCTCGTCCATGTAAGGATAATGGTCGATGAACCAGGCAATCATATCGGCGTACTGATGAGGCGGACGGCGTTCCACGGTCTGGGGCAGATTGAGGATGAAATCCTCTTTTTTACAGGGGCCCCAGGCTTCCTTGACGGCTTTGCAGACATCGAGGACATGATTCAGATCACTGTCGGTGAATTCTTCCGGAGAGAATTCATAACTGATCTTTCCGTAAAGACCGGCTTCCTTAAGACAGCGAATGACGGATTTGGTCCCCTCGACCGCGGTTTTCAAAGTTTCTTCGTGATTTTTGTGGAACACGATCTGCTCGTGCAGTTCCGAGGTGGCAATATACAAATGGAGAATACCTTTGTCGAGACCGGCGAGGGACTCGACGGTGCGGCGGATAAGGGGTTCGCGTGCCTGTGTCAGCACGGAGATCCGGACATCCTGCGGAATCTTGTTTCCCTCGATCAATTCGCGGACGAATTCGAAATCGTCCTGCGAAGCAGACGGGAACGAGACTTCAATTTCCTTGAATCCGATCTGGCACAGAAGCTGGAAATAAGCAAACTTTTTCTCCGGGTTCATAGGCATGGGCAGAGCCTGATTGCCATCCCGAAGATCCACTGAACACCAGATCGGCGATTTCTTCAGTTCATGATCCAACCATTCCCGGTTTTTCACAGGAATGCTTGCGGGCTGCGGGTACTTGTTCATTTCAGCATCCATTCTGTTTCCAGAGTTGATCATTTCTTCCGGCGGATCCGGAAAAAACTTTAAGATGGAAATATACACCGTTTTCGACAGAAAAACAGGGGAATATTTCTATTTTTTTAAAAAAGTTTGAAAAAAAAGTGGAATTTATTCGACTTTTTCGATTTCGATGCCGGGGAACTGCTGCATGAAACGCAAAATCTGATTTTCGCCATTGGGGACGCGTTCGCGGAGCCACATCTTGACTTTCAGGGATTCTTCATTGCCGTTTTTTTCGCTGCTGACGGAATAGCTCATGATGTGGTAATCATTGGCATTGAGTTCATTGGTGATATTGATGAGGTTGCTGCGGTCTTTGGTCAGAAAAACGATATAGCAGGACCGGGTGCGGAACCGGCGGAGGAAGAAACGGAGAGCTTCCAGACCGATCAGAGCGAAAATGGTAGCGGAAATGCCGAGTCCGTACAATCCGCCGCCGACCGCCATGCCGATTCCGGCAACAGTCCACAAACCTGCGGCAGTGGTGAGACCGTGCACGACCTGTTTCTGCATCATGATGGTGCCGCCGCCGATGAAACCGATGCCGGTGACGATCTGAGCGGCGATACGGCTGACATCGCAGCGGTAGAAACCATTGGGGCCTAAACCGATCGTATCCTGAAACCCCCACTGGGAAACGATCATCATGAGGCAGCTGCTGACCGCGACCAGGAAATGCGTCCGGGTCCCGGCTTCCTTGGCGCGGCATTCACGCTCAAATCCGATGGCGGCGCCGAGGATGCCGGCAATCGCCAGACGGGCCAGAAAAGAATAATTTATTTCGGGAATCATATTTCATTCTCCTTCGAAAGATTTCAAATCCGTTATGAAGACACATCAAGGTATCAATATACTCCCATTTACAGTTTTTTCAAGCCGGTTCGAAATCATCGAGCAGGGCCTGGATCAGCTGATTTTCCGAGGGATGACGGAAATCGGAAACGGTCGAGACCAAACTGAGGTTGGGATTGTAAAACGGATCGCCCTGCAGCAGGAAATCATGCCATTTCCGCTGCATGAGACAGATCTCATGCTGAAGACGGAGACTTTTTTCGGGAGATTCATCGTAGCCGCGGGAACGGGATTCGTGATGGAACAATTCGGCGAAGGGAGTCCAGACGATCTGATATCCATGAGTCAGCAGCTGGAGACAGCAGTCCACATCACCGAACGAAAGCGCGAAATCTTCATCGAGGAGGATCGGACCGAGCAGAGATTTCCGGATCATGCAGCAGGCGAAAGTAACCGCGGAACAATTCCGGGCGTAAAGGAGCTGTCCGGCATATCCGGGCCGGTCCGCCTCGGTCAGCAGGAACAGATGTTCGGCCGCGCCCATGAAGCCGACCAGCACGCCGGCGTGCTGGATCTTGTGGTCGGGGAAATAAAGTTTGACCCCGACCGCGCCGACCTCCTCCTGCTGCGAAAACATCAGCATTTCTTCCAGCCAGGCGGGAGTGATCACTTCGACATCGTTGTTGAGAAACACGATATATTCGCCGCGGCAGAACTGAAGCCCGTAATTATTCAGCTTGGAATAATTGAACGTTTCCTCGGCCGGACAGCGGATGATGCGGATCGCGGGATTCTTTTCCAGTTCGCGGTAATAATCAGCGGTTTCCGGAGCCGTGCTGCAGTTTTCCAGGATGACGATTTCGAAATTGCGGTAACCGGACCGGGTCAGAATGGAATCGATACAGTTTTTCAGCAGGTCGGCATGATCGCGGTTCGGGATCAGAATGGAGACAAGGGGCTGCTCCTTCAGCTGATACCGAAGCCGGAAAACCGGCAGATCCGGAAGCTGCTCCACTTCAGCGGCAATTCCGGACCGTTCGAGATGCCGGCGGAGACAACCGAGCTCATCCGGCGAATGAGCGGACCGCTGCAGAACCGGATCGGTCCCGGCATCTTTTCTCCGGTATCCGAACAACGGACGGGGAATATGACCGACCGGGAGATGCCGTTCGATCAATCGGAAAATCAACTCGGAACTGGCAGCAGATACCGGGATCCCCTCCAGATCGGGGATCGAAACCAGCGCAGTCCGGGCGATGCATCCGGAAAGACCGACATAATTCATGCTGCGGAAGGAAACCGGTGCAAAGTCCGGTCTGAAATAGTAATGAAACGGAACGGACGGAGTCTTTTCGAAATAAAAATCATCCGAATAAATGAAAGGGGTATCCGGATGCCGCTGGCAGAAGTCGGCAAAACAGAACAGCGCATCGGGTGCGAGAACCGTATCGGGACGGACGATAATAAAATGAGTGAACCGCCCGTCGGCCAGCATTGCCGAAAGGGGAAACCCGGAACCTGGCGGACCGGCTTCGGTCTTTTCCGGCAATTGGCCAAAAGAACCGCCGAAGACGATCAGCAACCAATCGGGGAAAGACTGCCGCATCAGAGAGTCATGCAGACTGGCAAATTCCTGACGGGAACCGCCGGAGGCATCATAAAAAATACCGAACCGGCAGGAAATCTCCATTCGGGAGACCTGCTGTTTCTGCCGGAGGAGCTGCGCTGGTTTCGGATCGATCAGCTTCCGGTAACCGGACGGACGGATTTTCCGGACCCGGTATTGGAGATATTTCAGACGGATCCGGTTGAACAGACGTTTCCAGCCGAAATGAAACATGATATAGAAAGCCGTTCCGACAGCATGGAAAAGCTTTTTTTTCCGGGATAATGTTTTCCCGGTTTGCGATTTCAGTTTCAAACTCATTTCCGACGGCCCTGACCAGTTGCAGATATACGGCGTACTATAACATCCGAAAACGATTTTTCAAATCCGGCTCTCCTGAGAGACAATCGAAACCGGACGGTGTCGGGAAACATTCTTTAATCAGGATAAAACAATAGAAACGTGACAAAAAACGGTCCTGACACGAATTCGAAGAGCTGAGATTCCCGGCAGGGGCATTCTGTTAAAGACGGATTTGCCGGCAGGGAAATGCGGCAATAACGTTTCAGAGGAGAAAAACTTCGATAATGCTTTTTTTCAAAAAAAACCAATTATGAGTTTGAATTTTATCAAAACCATGCTATGATAGTATGAAAATTGCATATTACAGCAAAAATTATTATTTTGTTTCGGTAAGATCTGGAGAAATGAAATGGGAATGAGATTTATTGTAACCGGCGGTGCAGGTTTCATCGGGTCGGCAGTGGTGCGGCATATCATCCGGAACACGCCGCATGAGGTATGTGTGGTAGACAAGCTGACTTATGCCGGGAACTTGGAATCATTATCGGAAATCTCGGGAGACAGCCGTTTCCATTTCGAAAAGGTAGACATCTGCGATAAAGCAGGTCTGGACCGGGTTTTTTCCGAATTCAAGCCGACCCATGTAATGCATCTGGCTGCGGAAAGCCATGTTGACCGTTCGATCGACGGACCGGGCGAATTCATTCAGACGAATATCGTCGGAACTTATACGATGCTGGAAGCTGCGCGGAAGTATTACAACAGCCTGGATGATGCGGGGAAAAAAGTATTTCGTTTTCATCATATCTCCACGGATGAAGTTTACGGGGACCTGAACGGACCGGAAGATTTCTTCCGTGAAACGACGCCGTATGCGCCGAGTTCGCCCTATTCTGCGAGCAAAGCATCGAGCGACCATCTGGTGCGGGCCTGGAAGCGGACTTTCGGACTGCCGACCATGGTGACGAATTGTTCGAATAATTACGGTCCGTATCATTTCCCGGAAAAACTGATTCCGCTGGTGATTCTCCATGCCCTGGACGGCAAGGAACTGCCGGTGTATGGGAAAGGCGAACAGATCCGCGACTGGCTGTATGTGGAAGACCATGCCCGTGCGCTTTATCTGGTTGCGACGGAAGGAGTTCCGGGCGAGACATACAATATCGGCGGACATAATGAAAAGAAAAATATCGAAGTAGTGCGCAAGATCTGCACACTGCTGGATGAGCTGAGCCCGCGCGCGGACGGCAAATCTTATGCGGACCAGATCGTCTTTGTGAAAGACCGTCCCGGTCATGATTTGCGTTATGCGATCGATGCGGCGAAAATCGGAAGAGAACTGGGCTGGAAGCCGCAGGAAACTTTCGAGAGCGGGATCCGGAAGACAGTTGAATGGTATTTGAAACATAAAAACGACTGGTGTGCCCATGTTCTCAGCGGAGAATATAAGATGGAACGTCTGGGTACCGGAGGGATCAAATGAAAGGTATTGTTTTAGCCGGAGGAGCCGGGACCCGGCTTCATCCAATCACGCGAGGCGTATCCAAACAGCTTCTGGCAGTATATGACAAGCCAATGATTTATTATCCGCTTTCCGTGCTGATGCTGGCGGGAATCAACGACATTATGATCATCACGACGCCGGAAGATCAGGCATCGTTCCAGCGTCTGCTGGGAGACGGCAGCCGTTTCGGGGTGAAATTCACGTATGCCATCCAGCCGAAGCCGGAAGGATTGGCGCAGGCGTTTCTGATCGGCAAGGAATTCATCGGCAAGGATCATGTTGCACTGGTGCTGGGAGACAATATCTTTTACGGTGCGAAACTTTCGACGCTGGTCCGGAATGCCGCCAATCGTGAATCCGGAGCGACGGTATTCGGTTACTATGTAAGCGATCCGGAGCGGTTCGGAGTGGTTGAATTCGACAAAGACGGCAAAGCAATATCGATCGAAGAGAAACCGGAAAAACCGCGGTCCAATTATGCAGTGACGGGATTGTACTTCTACGACAATGAAGTGGTGAAAATCGCGGAAAACATCAAGCCGTCCGCCCGCGGCGAACTGGAAATCACCAGCGTGAACAACGAATATCTCAAACGCGGGAACCTGCATGTGGAAAAACTGGGACGCGGCTACGCCTGGCTGGATACGGGAACCCATGAAAGCATGCTGGCTGCGGCCAATTTCATTCATACGATCGAAACCCGCCAGGGTTTGCAGGTTGCCTGTCTTCAGGAAATCGCCTATACGAACGGCTGGCTGGGTGCAGAAGAAATTCTGGCCGGTATCGACGACATGCGCAAAACGGAATATGGTCAGTATTTGCTTCGTATTTTGAAAGAGGACTGAGTCATGGAAATCATTGAAACCGAGATTCCGGAAGTCAAGATCGTTGTCCCGAAAGTATTTGGCGATGCCCGGGGTTATTTTTTCGAATCCTGGAATCAGGCCAAATATGCGGAATGCGGCATAGACTGCAACTGGATCCAGGACAATGAATCGAAATCCAGGTTTGGCGTCTTGCGCGGACTGCATTTTCAGGCGGCGCCTTATACGCAGGCAAAGCTGGTGCGGGTCATGCAGGGAGAAGTGCTGGATGTTGCGGTAGATATCCGGAAGGGTTCGCCGACCTTCGGCCGGCATGTTGCGGTCAAGCTTTCCGCGGAAAACAAGCGCCAGCTGTTCGTGCCGCGCGGTTTCGCCCATGGTTTCGTGGTTCTGTCCAATGAAGTTCTTTTTGCCTACAAATGCGATAATAAATATATGCCGTCTCATGAACGCGGCATCGCATTCAACGATCCTGAACTCGGGATCGACTGGCAGGTCAATCTGGAAAATTATATTCTGTCGGAAAAAGATACCCGGAATCCGCTGCTGAAGGATGCCGAGCTTTTTGATTACAATACCAGGGAGTATCTGCAATGAAAGTATTGCTGACAGGCGGAAAAGGCATGCTGGGCCGGACGATCTGCCGGGAACTGACGGATTTCGAAGTTGTTCCGACGGATCTGCCGGAGGGAGACATCACCAATCCGGAGGTTTTCGATGCACTGCTGAAGCAGCATGCGCCGGATGCGGTGATCCATTGTGCGGCGATGACGGCGGTGGATAAATGCGAAACGGAAATCGATCTTGCCTATCGGCTGAATGCATACGGAACGACGAATGTGGCTTCCGCCTGTCACCGCAACGGGATCCGTCTGATCGCGATTTCGACCGATTATGTATTCGAAGGCGACTCCGACCGTCCGTATCATGAATTCGACTATGCCAGCGGTGGAAATACCATTTACGGGAAAAGCAAATTTGCCGGCGAAGAAGCAGTTCGGAAACTGTGCCCGAATCATGTGATCTGCAGAATCTCCTGGCTGTATGGACCCGGCGGTCCAAGCTTTGTCCATGCGATGATGAAACTGGCGGACGGAACCCGTCCGGAGCTGAAAGTGGTCAATGACCAGCATGGCAACCCGACGAGCACGCTGGCAGTGGCGAGAGCATTGCGGAACATACTGAACCGGCCCTGTTTGACCGGGACCTTCCATATGACTTGCGAAGGAGAAGCCACCTGGGCAGAATTTGCTGCGGAAATTTTCCGGATCATGCAGATCGAACAGAAGATCGATCCCTGCCGGACGGATGAATTTCCGCGTCCGGCCCCCCGTCCGGCAAATTCGAGACTGGATAAAATGATGCTCAGACTTGCGGGGCTTCCTCCGATGCCGCATTGGAAGGACGCACTGAAGGAGTTTTGCGATCTTGAATTTAGAAAAGGCAACAGTTGAGATTCTCCTGGCGACTTATCAATCAGAAGCCTACTTGCGGGAACAGATCGACTCTATTTTGAATCAGACCGACACGAATTGGCAGCTGCTGATCCATGATGGCGGTTCCACTGATTCAACGCTGGATATTGTCCGTTCGTATGAAAAGAGATATCCGCAC
>JAZUCR010000855.1:0-6542 GCA_045639225.1 Victivallales bacterium | reverse complement strand
GCTTGCGCTTCAGGCCCATCTCGCCGCCCGGAAGGTGGAAACGCCGCTGGGCGCGAGAACCAATCCTTATATTATCGCCCTCGCGCGGTCGGGAAGCGGCAAAGACCATCCCCGGAAAGTCAACCGGAGAATCCTCTGTTGCGCCGGGATCGGGAATGAAGTGCAGGATAACATCGCGTCCGCGCAGGGGTTGGAAGATGCGCTCGTCGTCACTCCCGCCATCCTGTGGCAGTCCGATGAGTTTTACGCCGTCCTGCGGGAAATCCTGAACGACAAAAGCGGAAGCAAGGAGTCCATGATGAAGTATCTGCTGACGTTCTTCACCTCGGCGAATGAGATTTACACCACCCGCGCCAAGGCGGGTAAAACCGGCATTCCGATCAGCTGTCCGAACCTGACGCTGCTGGGAACCTGCACCCCCGGACTGTTCTTCTCATCCATTGACGACCGGGTGCTGGCGCACGGTATGTTCAGCCGCATGACCATCGTTCTGGCGGACGCGCTTCGGAAGAAGTCCGTCCCGAAGTGCGATTTCCGCGAGATTCCGCCCGAAATCGGGAAACACGCCAAGGCGTGGGCCGATTATCGTCCGGAAGGGAGCGGCAACACCGATCTCAAGGCCGCCGTCATTCAGATCACGCCGACCGCGCAGAAGGTTATGGACCTCGCTCAGGACGAGGCGGACGCCGAATATGAACGCATTTGCTTCGGAACAGGAGAGGACTGGAAACTCGCCGTGTGGTCGCGGGCCTTTGAAAGCATGACCCGCTTCGCGCTGATCTATGCCTGTTCAGCCGCGCCAACGCCGCAGCAGACCGTAATCACCGAGGACGCCGTGATCTGGGCGAAGAAGTTCATCTGGTGGGAGTGCAAGAACAAGATCGCCATGACGGAGCTCTACTACCACGAGTCGGATTTCGAGAAGTATTCCGAGGAAGTGGTCGAAGTCCTCGCCGCATGGGCTCGCAGGAAAGGTTCCGACACGCCAATGCCGGGCTGGCTGTTCAACAGGAGAACCAGAAAACTGCCCCCGAATGTCCTGAAAGCCGTGCTGAAAAGCCTGGAAGACCAGGAACGGATCGCGGTTCAGCTTTCTCCCGGAGACGGCAGGCCCGGCAAGGGATACATTTTGATCGATGAGTAAATCAAAAAGAGTCAATAAGGTCTGACTTATTGATTCTTATTGACACTTATTGACTCAAGACCGAGTCAAAAAGTAAAAAGTCATAAATAGATGAATATAAGGAAGTAATAAATACTATTTCTTATATTTTACCCCTTTTTGATCTTTTTGACTCACCCCATCGCACGATATTTGTTCCGGAGAGCCGTTTGACCTCAAAATACTTTTTTTCATCTCTGTTCTTTTTGAAACCGGGATCAAAAAGGTCAAAAAGGTCAAAAAGTCCCCACAGCGGTTGTCCGGAAGCATTTTTCAACCACCAATGAAAGGATTTTTCAATGAATCAGAGAAGAGAAATTGCCACGATCTGCGTTAACTGCAGGTTCCACGATCCGGAACGCCAAGGCGATTACGTTTTTTGCCGCCGTCATGCGCCGACATGCAGCGACCATTTCGTGAGCGACCGTTCCTGGCCTCATGTCAAGCTTGATGACTGGTGCGGCGAGTTCGAACCGTATCACAACAGACCGCCCAAGCCGCCCTGGGAGGAGTGACGGAAGATCGACGGGAGAGTGACGGAGGACCGACAGAAATGCGTTTTTAGCCGTCATAAACCGCGATTTATGCCTCAGAGGTCAAAAATGGAGTGAAAAGCCAAAACACAGCCTTAATAGCGACGGGTCCTCCCATAGAATTGATTTTAGCAGGGCGCGCGGAAGGAGTCGAGCTATTAAGCAGACTTGCTTGCCGCTGATAAAAAAACGCAAGCATCACAGTTCCACAGACTTGTGCGTGGTCGAACCATGTCCGAAATCCGTCCGCAAAACGCGACGGTAGGCCCGTTGTGCGCCTTTACGGGCGCTCGTTTCAGTCGTTTTCAGGAGATTCTCCGCATTCTCTTTTGATCTGGCTGATGGCATACAATGGGATGTTGATCATAGTATGCGGACAGTTGCCGAGAGACTTTCCCGATGTTCGGTAATCCGACATGGAGGTTCGGACAGAATACGGCGGCTTGAAATGCGCACAGTATGTTTTGAGACTTTTTGCCTGCAGATTTTCTTCAGCTTTGACTTCGATCGGGATGATGGCATCGTCTGATTGATAAAGGAAATCAATCTCAGCTTTTCCAGTTTCGCGTGACCAGTAGCATGGTGCAATGCTGCATTCCGCACGAAGCTGCTGTTGTACATACTGTTCTGTCAATGCCCCTTTGAACTCCTGAAACACAGCATTGCCTTCTAAAAGCGTTTTCGCGTTCAAGTTTGCCATTGCTCCGAGCAGACCGACATCCAGCATATATGCTTTGAAGCCGTCAGATTGATAAGCGGTCAGTGGTATTGCCGGTTTTGCCACACGGCACACATTGTAAATCAGTCCGGCATCCAGCAGCCATTGCATGGCAAGTTCAAAATCTTTGGCTCTGGCTCCGGTGCGCAGTGCGCCATAGACATACTTCCTGTTTTCTTTTGCAAGCTGTGATGGTATGGAATTCCATACCATCCTGATGCGGGGAATGATTTCCACGGGAGCATGTTTTGAAAAGTCACGATCATAAGAACGGAGCAGTTCTGCTTGGATTTTGCGAACTTTCATAAGATCATTGTATTTCGCAAACGCATCTACCACCTCGGGCATACCGCCGATGTAGTAGTAAAGACGCAACTGGTCAATGAGTTTGTTCTTAAATGCTGTAATCAGCGTCCAGTCGCGGGACTCTATGAGGTCTGCAAGGCGTGAATTATCTGTAGCATGAAGAAATTCGGTGAAACTGAGCGGATACAGATCCAGAAAATCAACTTTGCCGACCGGGAAACTGTCATTTTTGTGCAGAGCAACTCCTAACAGCGATCCGGCGGCAATGATGGCATATTCCGGAGCTTCCTCGCAGAAGTATTTCAATGAATTGACGGCATGAGGAGCTTCCTGTATCTCATCAAGAATAATCAGTGTATCTTGAGGATCAATGGTACACTCCGCTTCAATTTGGAAAGCTGTGATAAGCCGCTTGATATCGTAATCGGACTTGAATATGTCCTGCATCCGGCTGTTGTTGTCGAAATGTATATAGGCCGTCTTGGGAAAATACTGCCGACCAAACTCTTTCATGAGCCAGGTCTTTCCAACCTGCCTTGCGCCCTGAATGAGCATAGGTTTTCTGTCGGAAGCACTTTTCCATTCCAGAAGATGCTGCAATGCTTTTCTTTTCATACTGAGAAGTCCTTTCAATGTCGGTTTTGCGCTTAATATAGCATTGGAATCACAGAAAATCAAACGACTTTTTAAGCAATGAACACATTTTTTATAACGTCTTTCCAGTGTTATAACCACAAATCACGACCGACTAATGTGAGAAGATAAGCAGAATCTCAATCGACTTTTGCGACGAGACGGCAGGAAGCCTGAGCGAAATCAGATATTTTCAACCCAAAATGTCAATCCCCAATCTGTTTTGAGAATTGACAAAAACCAAAGAAAGGAAACGAAATGGACATCGTTTACAAGAAGGTGGATGAGATCATCCCCTACGAAAAGAACCCGCGCATCAATGACGCGGCTGTGGAAGCGGTTGCCCGCTCCATCAAGGAGTTCGGCTGGCAGCAGCCGATTGTGGTGGACAAGGACATGGTCGTAATTGTCGGGCATACACGCCTGCGTAGTGCCAAACTGCTCGGCTTGACCGAGGTCCCGGTGGTCGTGGCAGAGCACCTCACGCCGGAGCAGGTCCGGGCATACCGCATTGCGGATAATCGAACCGGCGAGATCGCGGAGTGGGATTATTCCCTGCTGCAAATGGAATTGAAAGACCTGCAAAACGACGATTTCGATCTGTCCGTGCTGGGCTTCGACACCGACGAACTGGACAAACTGCTGAACGGCGATGAGGAAGATACCATTGCCGAAGGAGAAACCGAACCGGACGCCGTCCCGGAAGTTCCGGAGGAGCCGGTCAGCAAACGGGGCGAAATCTACCGGCTTGGCGAACATCTTCTCCTCTGCGGCGACAGCACCAAAAAGGAAGACATCGCCAAACTGATGGGAGAAGAAAAAGCGGACCTGTATCTGGTCGATCCGCCGTACAACGTGGCGCTGACCGGAAGCAACGGTCTCACCATCCAGAACGATAATATGGAGGACGGCAAGTTCCGTAAGTTCCTCGATGACGCATTCTGCTGCGCCTCCTCGGTGCTGAAGCCGGGCGGGAGCTTCTACATCTTCCACGGGGACTGTGAATCGGTGAATTTCCGGCTGGCGGCTCGCGACAATGATCTGGAAGTCCACGAAACGCTCTACTGGATCAAACAGTCGTTCAACCTCGGACGCTTTGACTATCACCTGCAAAGTGAAGCCTGCATTTATGGCTGGAAACCGGGAGCATCGCACAACTGGTATTCCGACCGCTGTCAATGCAATCTGCTGCGCTTTGACAAGCCCAAGTGCAATGATGTACACCCGTCCATGAAGCCGGTGGAAATGCTGGTGTATCTCATCCGGAACTCTTCCCAGCGCGGAGAGATCGTTCTGGACAATTTCGGCGGCAGCGGTTCGACGCTGATTGCCTGTGAGCAGACCGGCCGCAAGTGCCGGATGATCGAACTGGACGAAAAGTATTGCGATGTGATTCGTCGCCGCTGGGCGGAATTTACATCCGGCGAAGGATGCGACTGGCAGTCTCTCACCCCGGCAATCGAAAACACCAACAATGGAGGAAATGAGAATGAATGAAATCGTGAAAGTGTTTGAGGACCGCCCCGTGCGGATCGTCGAAGAAAACGGAAATCCGCTGTTCGTCGGCAGGGATGTCTGCAAGCTGCTGGGCTACAAGAATGAAACCGATGCCATGAACCGGCACTGCAAGGGGGTCGTGAAACGCTACCCCCTTTCGACAGATGGTGGTATTCAGGAACTTAGGGTGATCAGCGAACCGAACGTGATGCGACTGATCTGCGGATCGAAACTGCCCGCCGCAGTCCGTTTTGAAAAATGGGTGTTCGAGGAAGTCCTGCCGAGCATCCGTAAGACCGGCGCGTATGTCGCGCCGAATCTCGGACTGGAAGCTCTCGGCAAACTTGTTCTTGCCATCAAAAAACAATACGAGTTTCTGGTCGAGGAAAACGCCATGCTCCGGCAGAAATGGGAATACGCCATGCAGTTTCTGCCGAAGACCGGCTACGGAACGAAATCCAAAGCCAACGGACAGCGCAGGACCACTATTCGGCGCGGGGCGAATGTCGCCGGGAACGGACGGCTCATCCAGTTCCGCGATCCGGACGAAGTCGGGTATCGGAGCCAGATGGATCTGTTCGGTGAATATCTGCCGCGCATGATTTTCGCCGACGCGGTAAACATCATCAACATTCACTGCCCGAAACTGCTGGAGGGTTCCGCCAATGTATAAAACTTCGGAATGGGTGTCGCTCGGCCACCCGGACAAAGTCGCCGATTTCATTTCGTGTTATCTGCTCGACCGTTACCTGGAACGCGATCCGAAGACCCGGTTCGCCGTCGAAGTGCAGATCAAGGGTACGTGGGTCACGCTAGGCGGCGAGGTCTCTTCAAAGGTGAAATTCACCGATGACGAAATCGCCGCCTTTGTCCGCGATGCCGTGAAGCAGATCGGATACACCCCGGCATACCAGAAATATTGGGGAGCGGAGAACACCATCTCCTGCGATGATCTCATCGTCACGAGCCACATCACCGCCCAGAGTCCGGACATTGCCCAGGGCGTTGACAGACACGGGCACGGCGACCAGGGGATTTTCTTTGGAATGGCGGTCAACGATCCCGCCACGGATTTCATGCCGAAGGATTGGTGGCTGGCCCGGAAGATCGGCAAGCACCTCTACGACATCCGTTTTGCCGGAATCGACATCAAGACGCAGGTCACTCTCCGGGATGATAAGATCGACGAGGTGGTGATCGCCATTCCGATGGGGAAACGGCACTTCGACCACGATGTCGAGACGGCGGCCCGGTTCTGCTGCGGCGGAGGAAAAGATTTTCCCGTCATCATCAACGGAACGGGACGATTTGTTCAGCACGGTCCGATTGCGGACTGCGGCACGACCGGCCGCAAACTGGCGGTGGACTTCTACGGCGGGAACTGCAAGATCGGCGGCGGTTCGCCGTGGACCAAGGACGGAACGAAAGCCGACCTGTCGCTGAATCTGCTGGCGCGGGCGAAGGCGCTCTCCTACATCGAGCATCACCCGGACTGCCCGGAAGTTTACTGCGCGATCTCCTGCCGCATCGGGAGTCCGCTGATTCTGGTGATGTTCACCGACCGGGCGGGAAATGAACTGCTCTCCTACAGGGATTCGGTCAAGCCGGAGGAACTCATCCGGGAGTTCCGGCTTGACCAGCCGCGCTTCGCGGCGATGTGCAGGGACGGGCTGTTCACATGATTACCGCATTC
>JAZUCR010000854.1:0-7520 GCA_045639225.1 Victivallales bacterium | reverse complement strand
ACCAGCAGTTTGATGATGTTGACGCTGTGGGTCTGCCCGATCCGGTGGGTCCGGTCGGCCGCCTGCGCTTCCGCGGCGGGGTTCCACCAGGGATCATACAGGATCACCGTATCGGCGGAAGTCAGGTTCAGACCGAGGCCGCCGGCCTTCAGGCTGAGCAGAAACAGCGGGATGTCGGGCGACTGGTTGAACGAATCGACCCGCTCCATCCGGTCTTTGGTGGAACCGTCGAGATATTCATACCGGATCCCCTGCGAATCCAGCCAGACCCGCACGATGGAAAGCAGAGTGGTGAACTGACTGAAAAGCAGAACCTTGTGTCCGCTGTCGATGGTCTCCAGCAGCAGTTCTTTCAGCAGGTCCATCTTGGCGGAACGGATATTGCCGGAACCTTCCAGAAGTGCGGGATCGCAGCAGACCTGCCGCATCCGAAGCAGGGAAGACAGGAATTCGAACCGGCCGGCCGAACCGGATTTGACCCAGCCGAATTTCTGCCGGCTTTCCTGCAGGAAACGGTTGTAGAGTTCCCGCTGAGCCTCGTCCATCTCGCAGTAAAGGAGCTGTTCGGCTTTCGGCGGGATCTCCGCATGGACCTCGTCCTTCCGCCGGCGCAGAATGAACGGAGCGATGCGTCCGGAAAGCTCGGCCAGGGCCTCGGTAGACGCGCCGGACTGGACAAAATTCCGCCGGAACGCGGAGAGATTGCCAAGCAGTCCGGGATGCAGGAAATCGAAGATCGACCACAGATCCTCGGGCGAATTTTCCAGCGGCGTGCCGGTCAAGACCAGCTTGTGGTCCGCTTCGATGGCTTTGCAGATATGCGAATTGCCGGTCGCCGGATTCTTGATATGCTGGGCTTCGTCGAGGATCAGATATTTGAACCGGAGATCGCCCAGATATGCGGCATCCCGCTTGATCAAAGCATACGAACTGATGCAGATATCGTGGAACATGGCGCGTTCCCACAATTTTCCCCGGTCGGGGCCGGTAATCGGCAGGACTTTCAGGGACGGCGTGAATTTTTCCGCCTCGCGCACCCAGTTTTCGAGCAGACTGGTCGGGCAGACCACCAGAGCGGGGAGATTCTTCCCCGGATCGGAGGCCAGCAGAGCGAGGGTCTGCACGGTCTTTCCCAGCCCCATCTCATCGGCCAGAATCAGGTTGAAGGACCGGGCGCCGAGCGCTTTCATCCACAGGACACCGCACTGCTGATATTTGCGCAAAGTCCCCTGAAACACCGGACTGCCGGACAGCGAGCCGTTCAAAGCATTGCGGACGGCCAGTTCCATATCGGCGCGCAGCCGGAAGAATTCCAGCGGCACGGCGCCGGGAATATCGGAACCGAGTTCGGCCCAGTGGACCGCGGCGATCTTCGGCAGCAGCAGGACTTCGCTGAGCGGCTCGTCGTTTTCTCCGCCGGGCTTGATCTGGACGATATCAGCCATGGCGCGGGCGAGCAGCCGCAACGCATGCGGCACTTTCACCAGTTCGCCCGGCGCGGGCGCCAGAAACATTTCGTTGTTCTGCGCAGCGGCAACCAGATCCCGCCACGGGATCCGCCGCGAGGATGCGCTCATCCGGATCCGCAGTTCATAATACCCGGCCTGCTCGCCGGACAATTCGGTCTGGATGGTCAGCCGCGCGGAATCGCCGCACAAGTTTGCCAGCTCGGAATTCATCAGGAATTTCCGTCCTGTGGAAAGCCACTGGGGCACCAGTTCATCGACGAACACCCCGATCGCTTCACGGTCCCGCAGGATCAGACGAGTCTCGCCGTCCGAATAAGTCTTGCCGGTCAGCATTTCGAAACCGAAATTGACGAGTTCGCTGACGAGTTTTTCTTCACGCCGGATATCACGCCGCCAGAACTGGCCGCCGGAGGACGCGAGGCGGGACTGATCCGCTTTGCAGAGATGTCCGCCGTAATCGAACAGGATCTCCAGTTCCAGTTCGGAATTTTCCGTGAGATGCGCTTCATAACAGGGTTTGACGGACCGTTCCCGGACTTTGACGCTGCCGGTGACGATCAGCTTGAACGGCAGATGCTCCTGCTGGGCGATCAGCATATTGGCGGCTTTCACATCGCACGGCTGAACGGTGGTCCGCAGGAAATTCCGGAGCCAGGCCACATCCTGCTGAGCGGGGATCCACCAGTATTCGCCCAGCATGCCGACCCAGACACCCATCCGGCCCTGAATGGCTTTGGTCTCGTTCAGCGGCAGGGGAGAACCTTTCACGATCACCGCGGACCGCAGCAGACAGCCGCCTTTGACCCGTTCGACCATGACCGCCGGTTCCGCAATCGAACGGTGGATCACCACTTTTTCCCCGCAGCGCGTGAAATTCTGGAATCCGATGAGACAATGGAAGAATTCCGCGGTCTGTTCGGCATCGAGCGACAATCTGGAACCGTCCTGCTGGGCATTGATCGCCAGGAAACGGATGATCTGACGGTCCTGCATGGGAAAAGCCTCAAGCTTGAGCGAAGCTGCCAGATTCTTGCCGAAATGCAGCTGACGCAGGTTGTTGAGATTCCCCAGATACTGCCGCCCGCTCATGGTCAGGTGCACATTGAAAAGGATCCGTTCCCATTTGCTCGGCATGTGCGGAAATTCCGATTCCGCCGTGATGGAAACCTGCCCGGTCTGCGGCACCAGCACCTGCTTGAGCAGTTCCGGAAGACCGGAAAATTTCAATCCGGCATATTGCGCCGGGGCATCAGGCAGCACCTCCGCCGCCTCCCGGCTCTTGATGGTGTATTTGGCATGATACAGCGCCGCAGCACAACCGTGCGGACAGAGCGAACCGGTCAGATTTCCGCAGGACGAACATTCGGTCGAATAAGGTCCGGTCGGAAAACCGGAAACCGAGGTGCGCGTCACGCTGCCTCTGGGATCGCGGAACACCGCCCGCAGCGTTTTTCCCGCACTTTCGTGACAGCAGAGCAGTTCGCCGCCATGCAGCAGCTGCTTGGCTTTCTTGAATATTTCCTTGGATGAGTATTTTACCAGTCTGGCTTCGAAACTCTCGCCCATATCAACGATTCCCCTCTTTTTAACATCAGGCGTTAAACAAGACAATTTAGCACATTTTTCAGGGAAAGCAAACCGGAAAAGAAAAAATTTTTTCCGACATTCCAGGAAAAACGCCGGCATAAAATAAAGCTTTTTTCCCGATTCCGGTTTGTAAAAATCCGCAAGACAATATACATTATGAAGATACGAAAAGAAAACCGCGGCCCGCCCGGATCCGCTGAACGCACAGGAGATACTGTTATGGAAAGTTATGTCAAAACCAGAGTCTGGAATTACGATCTGCCGCCCTACCCGCGGGAAGGGATCTTTCATTTGGATCTGTCCAAATACTGCCAGGTCACCCGGCTGCTGACTTTCGAAGCCGGACGGCTGGCCCAGCTGAACCAGCTCGATGTGGTGAACGATGCGGCTTCCCTGCAGAAATTCCAGAAAAAACTGCGCACCGCCCTGTGGGAAAAACTCGGCTGTGTTTACGACGCTGCGCTGCCGCTGAAAGTGAAAAAGTTCGGAGTGATCCGGAAAAAAGACTTTTCGGTGACCAAGCTGATCTATCAGAGCCGTCCGGGCATCTTCGTGACCGCGCTGCTCTATGTGCCGGCGGGCAAAGGCCCCTTCCCCGGCGTCATCCAGATGCACGGACACAATCCGGAAGGCAAGTTCGGGATCAATCCGCAGTCCATGTCGCTCGGTCTGGTGAAAAGCGGTTATGTCTGCCTGACCGTGGATGCGTTCGGCACCTATGAACGCGCGGATAACTGTTATGTGAAAGAAGGACACGGCTGCGTGCTCGGCAGCAGCATGTTCAACCTCGGCGAAACGCTGATGGGCGCCCAGGTGGTGGACAATATGCGCGGGGTGGATCTGCTGCGGAGTCTGGACTGCGTGATCCCGGACAAGATCGGCGCCACGGGCGCTTCGGGAGGCGGCAACCAGACCATGTGGCTGAGCGCCATGGACACCAGGATCGCAGCCGCCATGCCGGTGGTCAGCGTCGGGTCCTTCGAATCATACGTCTACGGGCTGAACTGCGTCTGCGAACTGCTGCCGGACGGTCTGACGCTGACTGAAGAATCCGGCATTCTGGCGCTGATCGCACCGCGTCCGCTCCGGATCGGCAATGCCATGTATGACTGCAACCACGATTTCAGCGTAACGGAAATGCTCCGGACCTATCATCCGGTGGAACGGATCTACTGGAAGCTCGGAGTTCCGGACCGGATCTCCTTCAACGCCGCCGACCGGGTGCACGGCATGACCGACCGGCAGCGCGAATCCGTGCTCGGGTTCTTTGCCTATGCGCTCAAAGGCGAAGGCAACGGCAATCCCCTGCCCGAACCGGATTATGATCTCTTCCCGGAAGAGGAACTGCATCTGTTCGATTCCCCCGCCGGACGGAAACACAATCAGGTCCGTTCGATCCAGGAACACTGCCGGCTCATCGGCGGCGAACTCAAGCAAAAATTTCTGGCGAAAAAATCCATTCCTGCAGCCAAAGCCCGGCAGGAACTGAAAGCTATGCTGCGGCTGCCGAAACAGCCGGACAGCCTGACGCTTCACCGCTTTACGGAAGTCAACGGAACCGGACGTGCCGCGCTGGAAGCCGGCTGTCATGTCATCCCGTTCCTGATCCGTCCGGGAAAAACCAAAGGCAAATACCGGATCGTGCTGCATCCCGAAGGCAAGGCCATGCTGGATCCCGAATTCATGGAAAAACAGGCAGCCGACGGTGCCACGCTGATCCTGCCGGACCTCTTCGGCACCGGCGAAACGGCCCAGCCGAACCACACGATCGGTCTGCATCATCAGTTTTTCCGTCAACTGCTCTGGGTCGGGCATTCGCTGGTCGGGGAATGGACCTTCGATGCGCTGGCACTGATCAGGATGCTCAAGAAAGATTTCAAGGCCGCGAAAATCGAAATCTGCGGCGTGAAGGAAATGGGTTTCACGGCCTTGTGCGCCAATGCGTTTTCCACGGATGTCAGCGCGGTCGAAGCCGTCGATTCTCCGGCTTCGCTGGTCTTTGACGCCCGGACGGTCAATTTCAAGTCCGCCGGTCCGTTTGTCAAATTTCTGCCGGGCGCGATCTATTCGCTGGTGCTGGCCATTCCGGGATTCCTGCAATGGGGCGATATTTCCCTGGCGGCGGCGTTGGGCTGCGGCACGGTGGAATTCACTTCGCCGCGCACCTCCGACGGATCCAAGCTGACTCCTGCTGAAGTCCGGGATTTCCGGAAAGAACTCGCAGACGTCCGCAAAAAACTGATCTGAAAGTGTTCCGACTGTGGTTTTTTACCTGCTTCCGGTGATCGTGATTCTGCTGGATCTCCTGCTGGGAGAGCCGCCGAATGCCTGGCATCCCGTGGCCTGGTTCGGACATGCCGCCGCGGGCATCGAAAAAATCTGCCGGAAATTTTTCGGCAGCGGGATCCTTTCCGGATCCGCTGCCTGGCTGATCATGACGGTGATCCCCGGAACGATGGCCTTTCTTCTGGTCCGTCTGGCTCTGCAGCTCCATCTTTATCTCGGCTGGGCTGCAGCTGTTCTGCTGATCTTTTTCTGCGTGGCGCTGCGGTCGCTGCTGGACCATTCCCGCCGGATCCGGAAACCGCTGATGAAAGGCGATCTGCCGCAGGCGCGTCAAGCGCTGTCCATGGTTGTCAGCCGGAAAACCGAATCCCTGCCGGAATCGGAGATCGTCCGGGGCGGAGTGGAAAGCATCGGCGAAAATCTGATCGACGCAGTGACCAGTGCGCTGTTCTGGACCGCCGTCGGATACTGGTGCGGCGGCTTGCCCGGGGCGGCGGCAGGCGCGGTTTTCCTGCGCAGTGTGAATACGCTCGACGCCTGCTGGGGCTATAAGGACGAACGGTATCTGCTGTTCGGCCGGACGGCGGCGAAAACCGATGACTGGATCCACTTTATCCCGGCCCGTCTGACCCTGCCGGCGATCGCGCTGGCGGCCCTGCTGACCGGCGGAAGTTTCACGCAGACGCTGAAAATGGGCTGGAAACACCGCAAAGACCATCCCAGTCCGAATTCCTGTTACGGAATGGCCGGATTCGCCGGGGCTTTGCAAATCCGGCTCGGCGGTCCCACGTTATACCCGGACGGCCTGGAAAATTATCCCTGGTGGGGCGACGGCCGCGCCGAACTGAACTGGCGTGATTTGCGCCGGGCGGAGATCCTGGCATTGGTCTCCACCCTGGTTTTCATTCTTTTCCTGTATGGGATGAATCAGCTGATCCGGATGACTGCCGGTTCGTAGCAGGCCAGCGAGACCGGGAGGGACAGGATTCCGTCGTTCCACGCAGTCTTCAGTTCCTGCCATTCGCCGGACGGCAGCAGCAGTTCCGCTTTGCGGGGTTTTTCCGCACACCGGATGTCCAGCGTTTCCATTGCATCGTATCCGAGATTGAAGAACCCGAGCAGATCGCCGCCAGACTGCAGTTTGCGGTGCAGCAGCATGATCCACTGGTTTTCGACAGCGGTGAACGGAATCTGTTTTCCGTTCATGCGGTCGAGGATCCGGATCAGCCATTCCTTGCGCAGATCCTGAGCCCAGCTGAAGGTGACTTTCCGAGTGAACGCGGTGGTGCAGATCAGGCCGCCAACGGCATTGCGGTAAAGGACCGCGGACGGCGCGGCATCTTCGATTTCGGGCGAAGAAATGAACGGTGCATATCCGAACTTGGTCAGGACTTCGGCTTTCGGATCCAGCACTTTCAGGAACGGCACGGCCGGATTTTTGGAGAACGGATAACGGCGCTGACCATCGGCGGAGAGCTCCCGGTTGAACCGGAATTCGCTCATATCCGCCGAGACACCCATGCTGGAAGCGAATCCGCGCTGGGTCAGCGCAACGGCGGCGGCGCCGTCGAGCAGGACTTTCCGGGTCATGAGCTGTTCGAGCTGTGCCTCTGAAAAACGGTTCACCGCATCGGCTCCGGCAACGGCATAGATTTTGTCCTGCGCAAGGTCATAGGATCCCGTAAACGGAATGCCGTAGATCCCGATCATCTCCCGGACCCAGTTCTCCTCCGTAGTGAAATATTCTTCGAAATTACCCGGATGCCAGTTCGGGAAATAATCATGCATCGGAATAATCACGCCGTCCGGCTGCGCCTGACGCATCACATCGGCAAGCGCGGGATAATAATTCCGGTATTTTTCCAGCACCGCCGTGTATTTACGGTTGACCGGAACACTGCCTTTATGACAGTTGATATACCAGATCTTGGAACCGTTCAGTCCGGCGAAAATAGCGGAAGCAAGTTTGGCATGAACACTGATCGCCGATTTGCTGAAGAGGGTGTGGGGACAGGTGTCGGTTTCAACCAGCACCACGGGAATGTCTTTCCAGAACTGCCGGAGGGACTGCGACCGCAGATGAGTCTCGGCAAAATCGATACTGGTTGTTTCCATATAACGGGCATTGGCGATGCGCATGACCGGAGGCTGTCCTTTCGCGGCGATCGCCTGCGCGGA
>JAZUCR010000853.1:0-3610 GCA_045639225.1 Victivallales bacterium | reverse complement strand
TACCGGACCAAGGTCATATATTCCGATCCGCTCGCCGAACTCCTGAAAAAGAAACTCAACGACAAGCGGATCACCACCGTCGAGGTGAAATCCAACAATGCCGGTTTCTGGCATATATTCTGGGTCGGCATCGTGCCGGTGCTGCTGATCGGCGGGATGATCTATTTCATATCCATGCGGCAGATGCGGATGTCCGGTCGCAACGCTATGGATTTCGGCAAGAGCAAGGCGAGGATGATCCCGCCGGAAGAGTTGAATGTCAAATTCGACGACATCGCCGGAGCCGACGAGGCGAAGGAGGAGATCGCCGAACTCGTCGAATATCTTAAGGACCCCATCCGGTTCCAATTGGTCGGCGGCAAGATCCCCAAGGGGTGTCTGCTCGTCGGCGAACCGGGGACCGGCAAGACCCTCATGGCCAAGGCGGTCGCCTGCGAAGCCGGAGTGCCGTTCTTCTCGATCAGCGGTTCGGATTTCGTGGAAATGTTCGTCGGCGTTGGCGCCAGCCGGGTCCGCGATATGTTCGAACAGGCCCGCAAAGTCGCCGCGTGCCTGATTTTCATCGACGAGATCGATGCGGTCGGCCGTTCCCGTTTCTCGGGAATCGGCGGCGGCCATGATGAACGTGAGCAGACCCTCAATGCTCTGCTCGTCGAAATGGATGGTCTGGAAACTCAGGAAGGCGTCATTTTGCTGGCCGCCACCAACCGTGTGGATGTTCTCGATCCCGCTCTGCTCCGTCCCGGACGCTTTGACCGTCAGATCGTCATTGATCTGCCTGATATCCGCGGCCGCCGTCAGATTCTCGATGTCCATGCCAAAACGGTCAAATTCGAGCCGGATGTGAATTTGGATGTCATCGCCAGGAGCACGCCCGGATTCAGCGGTGCCGATCTGGCGAATCTGATCAATGAAGCCGCTCTGCTGGCCGCCCGCGAAAACCGCAAGGCCGCCAATCAGCACGACCTGGAAGAAGCCCGCGACAAAGTCTGCTGGGGCCGTGAACGCCGCAGCCGCAAGATTTCCGATCAGGACCGCAAGCTGACTGCCTGGCACGAGGCCGGTCATGCCATCGTGACGCTGTTCTGCAAATATGCCACTCCGCTGCATAAGGTGACGATCATCCCGCGCGGCATGGCGCTCGGTATGACCATGATGCTGCCCGAAGAAGACAAATACTCCCGCAGCCGCAACGAAATGCTCGATGCCATGGCGGTTTCCATGGGCGGCCGCGTGGCCGAAGAGATCGCGCTCGACGATATCACCGGCGGCGCTTCCCAGGACATCGCACAGGCCACGGATATCGCCCATGCCATGGTCTGCCGGTTCGGAATGAGTGATATCCTCGGTCCGGTCCGCTACGGCGAACGCTCCGAACACATTTATCTCGGCCGCGACATCACCCGCAATGAAGGCTACTCCGAAGAGACTGCGCGCGAAATCGATACCGAGATCAAGAAGCTGGTTTCCAATGCCAGAGACCGGGCCAGACAGATCCTTACCGAACAGCGTGAACGGCTCGACAAACTTGCCAATGCTCTGCTGGAAAAAGAGACTATGGACGCGGCGGAGATCCGTCAGCTTCTGGAACTGCCGCCGGCGGGTTCCGATGCCCCGGCCGAACCCCAGCCCGCTGCCGAACCCGCTTCCGACGGCGGTGCACCCGTATGACGCGGGACGAGCTCATCCCTGCTGTGAAAGCGCAGCAGGGCGCTTCCGTGGTCAGCTGCCATGTCCAGCCCAATGCTTCCAAAACCGCGGTCGTCGGCATGTACGGCGAAGAATTGAAAGTTTCCCTGAAAACTCCTCCCGTGGACGGCAAAGCGAACAAGGAATTATGCCGTTTTTTTGCCGATGAATTCGATTTGTCCGCCGGCAGTGTGCAGCTGCTTTCCGGGCAGACTTCCCGCCGGAAAAGAGTTCTGATTCCAGTGGACCGCGAGGTTTTTCTCCGGAAATACTCCTCATGACTGACTATGATCCATTTTCCCGGCTGACGCCCGGCTGTCCGGTCATGGTGGCATTCAGCGGCGGTGTCGATTCCTCCGTGGCCGCTTATCTCTGTCTCAAGGCCGGTTTCCAGGTTCGTGCCGTTACGATGTCCCTGCTCGGACCCGAACACTTCGATCCGTCCCGTGCGCAACAGACTGCCGACCGGCTCGGGATCCCGCTGGAGATCCTGGATCTTTCGGCGGAATTCGAACAGACCGTGATGCGCGGAACGTGGGAAATCTATGCCTCCGGCCGGACGCCGAATCCGTGTGCCGTCTGTAATCCGAAATTCAAATTCGGCCGTCTGCTGGAATTCGCCCGAAAGAACGATTGCGCCGCTCTGGTCACCGGCCATTATGCCCGGCTGAGCCCCGGTCCTGACGGCTATCTCCGGCTGCAGAAAGGCGTCTGCCGCGAAAAGGACCAGTCGTATTTTCTTTTTGGCTTGAGTCATGACCAGCTCGAACATGCCTGTTTCCCGCTGGGCTGCATGGAAAAAAGCCGGGTCCGTGCCATTGCCGCCGAACTCGGTCTGCCTTCCGCTGAGGCGAAAGAAAGTCAGGATGCCTGCTTCGCTCCGGCCGACGGTTCCAATATGGCGGAAATGCTCCGGTGCCGTTTCGGTGCGCCCGCTCGAACCGGCAATTTTGTTGATGCTGCCGGAAAGGTCCTCGGCAAACATTGCGGGATCCATGCCTATACCATCGGACAGCGCAAAGGGACCAGTGTGGCCATGGGACGGCCTGCTTATGTCAAAAGCATTCATCCGCTGACACGGGAGATCGTGCTGACTCCGGATTCGTCCGAACTGATGTCGCGGGAAGTTCGGCTTTCCAAGCCGAATCTGCTGATTCGTGCGTATGAAGACCGCACCGAGTTCCCCTGTGAAGTCAAGATCCGCTACCGCTCTCCGGCGGTCCCTGCGTGCATTCGGCAATACTCGCACCATTGTCTGCTGTCTTTCGAACAGCCTCAGCGCGCGGTCACGCCCGGCCAGGCGGCGGTTTTTTACGACGGTGAGACCCTGATCGGCGGCGCCTGGATCGAAAATGCGGAAAAATCATTCGTTCAGTAAACATATCAATCAGAAGCATCAAAAGGAGGTCGTTTATGAAAGTGAAATTATTTTCCGGAGCATTGTTTTTGGCATTGCTGATGGCTGTTTCAGCCGGGGATTATTCGATCCGTCAACTGAAGCTGAACCATCCCGACGGGTATTACAAAGCCGGCGAGGAAGTCGTGATTACCGGACAGCTTTTCAAAGGCAAGGCTCCGGCTGCCGAGGGGAAACTCTGCGTAGTCACCAAATGGGAAGGCGCCGCGGTCGACCGCAAGGAGATTCCATGCGACGGCAAGCCGTTCTCCATCTCCTACAAGAGCGATAAGCCCGGCTGGGTCTATTTCGGTTTCATGGTGATCGGTCCGGACGGAAAGATCATTCAGAAACCGGGCGCGCGGGTCCGTCAGGGGAAAAAGACCCAGGTGGCGGAAATCGGTGCGATGTATGACTGGGAAAAAATCCGGACCGCGATCGAAATGCCCGCCGATTTTCACCAGTACTGGAAAGACAACCGCGCGAAACTCGATCAGGTCCCGTTCAATGCCAAACTGGAAAAAC
>JAZUCR010000852.1:0-9626 GCA_045639225.1 Victivallales bacterium | reverse complement strand
CACCACCAGATGCAGACAGTATTGGTCGAATTCATCCTGATCGATTCCCGGTCTTCCGGAATCCTCGATATTCTTCCCCTGTTCGACCTTGAATACCTGATACCGCAGACGAAACGCCGCTTCAACCTCTTCGGGTGTCATGGCGAATTTTATCCGATACTGGTCTTTTTCTGCCAACACGGGAGGATTGCAAAGTTTTTCGCGTATTTCTGCTGATGTCATTTTATTCACCTGATCAACCGATTTGTTTTTCTTCATGATCGCATTTTTCAATACTATAGTAATCTAATCCATTTTTTCCAGCTTGCAATACCAAGAACGTTTTTTATTCAAAAAAAACGGTTTTTTTTTCGTTTTCAAAACGATTTTTCCCCGAACAGCGGGTCAATCTGGCCGAATTCGATGTCCGGATGCATTCTCCGCCGGACCGGAACAGCCGCTCCGGGACCTTGCAATGCAGCCGGGTTGTGCTATATTATGCGCTCCCGAATTGCAATAAATACGGAAAAATGCAACATGGATGAATGGTTGAAAGTTTTACTGGGTGCGCTGGTGGTTTTTGCCACCCATCTGCTGGAAGGAATCACCGGATTCGGCAGCACCGTGCTGGCTCTGCCCTTCCTCTCTCTGCTGACCGGCCTGAAAAATTCCATCCCGATGCTCTGCGCCGTCGGCTGGGTCATGTCGCTGTATCTGGTCATCCGTTCCTGGCGGGCTTTTCAGTGGCGGGAATTCCGCTTCATTCTCCTGTGGGTCGGGCTCGGACTCGCACCCGGAATGCTGCTCTATGAATACCTGCCCGCCAATCATCTGTGCGTCATCCTCGGTTCCGCCATGATCATCATCGGTCTGGACGGCTGCCGGAAATGTTATCGCCGGAACGAGGAAATCAAGCCGGTCCGCCGGAACTGGCTCATGCGCTCCCTGCTGTTCTGCGGCGGCATCATCCAGGGTGCTTTCGGCTCCGGCGGACCGTTCGTGATCATCTACGCCGCCCGCGCCATTCCCGAAAAATCCCTGTTCCGCGTCACCCTCAGCCTCCTCTGGTTTATCATGAATTCGATCCGGTTGTGCGTCTGGACCATTCAGGGAACGGTTTGGAACCGCGAGATCGGGCTGCTTATTCTGGCGGCGCTCCCGTTCATGGTCGTCGGCGTCCTGATCGGAGATTATCTGCACCGTAAAGTCAACCAGTTTTATTTCCGGGTCTGCGTCTACATGGTGCTCTGGGTCGCCGGCACGGTCATGCTGGTCCGGAATCTGCTCCTCATCCTGCATTGATTTCGCTTCTGTCCGGGCAATAAAAATTTAACAATTTCTCCCGTTTTCCGCCGCAGCGAGTTTGCAATCTTCACCGCCCGGTTTATATTATCGCTTCATGGCATAAAAAACAGGAGGTTCCCCCATGAATATTCTGCTTGCCGGACACGGCAGCATCGGACGCGCTTTCGAGGCGATTTACAGAGAACGCGGCGAGTCCGGCGACTTGACCGTCTGCGATATCCGGCAGGGATGCAATTGTCTGGACCTGATCCGCGACCCGTCCCGGCACTGGGATCTGATCGTCAACCTCACCGGCATGATGACCGAGGATATTCTGCCGGTCTGTCTGGAACATTCCATCGACTACATCGACGCGGCATTCGAAGACGAATCCATCGAGATCCCGGAAAATGAAGAACCGTCCGTTTATTATGACCATTACCGGCAGCTGATGAACACGAAACCGAACGGGTCCCGCGCCATGTTCGGCTTCGGCATGAATCCGGGCATCATCGAACATATCTATTTCTCGCATTGTCCGCAGAAAAAACATATCGCGATCGAATTCGAATACGATTCGGCCGAAAAGGACGGCGAGGTTTTCTGCACCTGGTCGCCGCTCTCCTATTTCCTCGAATCCGTCCGCGCCGCCAAGATCATCACCACGCGGAACCATCCTTATAAAAATTTCGCATCCGTCCTGAAAAACCGTCTGCCGATCCGCCTGACCGCCGACGGGAAGAAACGCGATTTTCAGATTATCCCGCACGAGGAAAGTTTCTATGTCATGAAAAATGCGCCGCTGTGCGATGCGTTCGCTTTCCTGTATCAGGCGCCGCTGAGCTGTCAGCAGTTCATGCAGAAGCAGGGCAAAAAACTTTCCGAGGAAAAACTGCGGGCGATCCCCGTGCTCCACGATGTCCGCGGGGAAGATTCGGTGGGGATATTGTTCTACGATTATTCCGATCAGCTTACCTGGGTCCGCAACCGGGGCGATCATCAGAAGATTTTCCGCAAATTCGGCTGCAATGCCACCTGCTGGCAGACCGCCTGCGGGGTTTTCCTGGCGTATCGGCTGATCTCGAAACTTCAGCCCGGCGAAGCAGTCACCATGTCCGATATTTCCCGGCGTTTCCGTCCGGAAATTGATGAAATTCTGCGCGAGCTGGATTTCGAGATCGAACGCACGGACCATGCCGTCGATCCGGAAGAATTCAGGGAACAGGTTCTCTCCTGGCTGCTGCCAGGTCTGGAATACAAGCTCTGATCAGACCACGCCGAACAGGCGGCACAATTCATTCCAGCGGTCCAGTGTTTCCGGACCGAATTTCTGCATGGAACGGCAGATGCGGTCCACGCTCTTTTCGTTCATATCCCCCGATTTGGAATAAAACTTATCCGCGAGACAGATCAGTTTTTCTTCGACGGTTTCCGGCAGGAAATCCCGTTCGGGCAGCGGAAGATTCTGCCGCCGGATATCCGCCGCGGTCAGCCCCGTTCCGGTGTGCCGTTCGCAGATTCGGGCGTAACATTCGAGATCTCGGCCGGTTTCCGCCGCGAGTTTCCGGAGCATTTCCGCACCGATGATGCCGTGCGCGATATACGGTTCCGTTCCCTCGCAGAGAATGTCCGGCGCGTGACATCTGCCGATCCCGACATCATGCAGCAGCGCTCCGGTCACGACCATTGCCCGGTCCACGTTCGAATTCCGGGCGCAGGAATGGTCCAGCAGTTCCAGTGCCTTGCCGCAGACTTGATAACTGTGTTTCAGCAGCATCTGCCGGAACGGAGTGTCTTCCGGGTAAAAGCCATAGATGATTTGCAGCGCGGTCTGTTCCGCGGATCGGTCTGAATCGTTCATGCGGCTGTCCTGTCGGTCATTTCAAAAGGAAAAAGCCGATCCCGGATCAACTCCCGGATCGGCATGAATTAAGTCTGCGATGGATTATTTCTTTTTCGCTTTCGCGGCTTTTTTCGCAGGAGCGGCTTTCTTGGCGAAGACCGCTTTGGTGTCGTAATTGTAATAGGAGCCGAGGGAGATCAGGGTCTTGGTCAGGTTGATGCCCTTGATCTGATGACACATCTTGTCGGCCAGGATCATGGAAAGCTGCTGGTTGTCCTCAACTCGGGCGATCGCCGCCAGATCATATTCGCCGGCCACGGAATGGACTTCCATAATGCCATCGACCTTGAGGATTTCGTCAATCACGTCTAAGATGAGATCACGCTCGACACTGATCAGAATGATTGCAGTAACCATGTTTTTTTCATACCTTTCTTGAATGGTTTGATTAAACGGATGATCCGTCTTTGGGTCTTAACATAACCGGAATATCGGGCTTGTCAAGCGGGAAAATCAAAAAAATAGAAAAAAACTGCTTTTTCGGGCATCCGGCTTATTTTCCCGCGAGAAGAAAGATCATGCCGCCGCCCGGCGGAAGACGGTATTTCCCCCTGGCCTCGATTCCGTCCCCGTGAATGCTTTCGGTTTTCCAGCCTTTGGCGATTTCCGGCACGATCTCTTTTGCTTCATCGGAACAGTTCACAGCCACGACCGCCGCCCGTTTTTTGCCGAAATAATGTTCGGTCAGGAACACCGCCGGATCGGACACCCGGACCAGCAGCTTCTTGTCCACGACCATCCGGTAGATCTTCCACCAGGGTGCCTCGAATCCGCGGGACGTTTCCGTCAGGATTTTTTCCAGCGAGAAAGTGAGGGTATAGACTGTTCCCTTGCCATAACGGTTTCGGAGCAGCAGCGGATTGCCGTTCCGGTCCGACAGCAGGACTTCGGCGTTTTCGACCTGGATCGTCTTTTCCCATTCGCGGTTCAGGGAAAGAGTTTCGCCGTCCAGCTCGCATTCCATCGCCCCGAGTGCCTTGCGCCGGCGGGCCACCTCCATCCCGCAGAACTCCCGCAGTTCCGGCTGATTGCTGTCGTCCGCCGAAAGGAAGCAGACCGCGCCCGCTTCGACTTTGCCCAGCAGTTTCCGCCAGTCTTCCAGCGAGATCCCTCCGCGGTCGGTCAGGGACGGCAGGAAATACACCGACGCATCGGCCAGAGCCGCCCGGGCCGCCTGGAATTTCAGGTTGATCCCCGCCTGACGCGCCAGCAAACACGCCGCCGAGGCGACTTCCATGTCATCGACCAGACAGACCGCATCCGGCTTCATTTCCGGCAGGGTGTCGAACGGCAGACCATCCAGCATTTTCCGGAAACCGAGCATGGCTTCCGCCGCCGGATGCGCCTTCCGCTCCGCGTTAAAAACGCCGTGTTCCAGTCCCGGCCAGTCTCCCCAATGATACGGCGCGAAATTCAGATGGGTCTGATCGAAAGCGCACCACCACAGGAACGCCCGGCTGTCCTCCGCCCAGGCGTTCCACAGCAAGGCATTGACGATGCTGCCCATACCCTCCAGAGACGAAGCGATATTGCGCCAGTTGCCGGTCTCCTCCGTGAAACACGGCTTGCCGCCGATGTCGCTGATGATCCGGCATTCCGCCGCGGCACGATACAGATTGCGCACATGCAGAAAGCCGTCCGCCGCTCCCATGTTCAGAATGTCATAGCGATGCACACTGGCGTAATCAGAGAGTTCTCCTTGATCGGCCATCAGCCATTTCGACTTCATCGGATCCAGTCCTTCGGCCATGACTCCGACGATCGGACGGTCCGGATCGGCCAGACGGATGATGTCGTGCATCATTTTCGTCCACACCCACGCATGGTCGGCGCTTTTCACCGGACCGGTGTAATTCATTTCATTGCCGGTTTCCCAGGCCGCTATCGCGGGATGGTCCCGGAAGGTCCGCACGAAACAGTCATAGAATTTCATTTCCCATTTCAGCGCGAAAGGATCGCTGAAGATGTCCCGGTTTTCCATCGCCGGCGGCACGTAATGGCGTCCGGTCATGTGGACCGTCATGATCGCCACGATCAGCTTGATGTGATGCCGTTCCGCCAGGTCGCAGAATTCCCGGAAACGCTTCAGCATCGTTTCATCCATGCCCGCGCGTCCGATCTCCGTCTCCGGCAGCGGCAGTTCGTCTTCCCCCAGACACACTTCCCGGTCGATGACCATCTGGCTCGAGCTGCCGTACTGCAGCAGGCGTATGGGCTGAAAATCCGGCCACAGCGGGAATACCCGCAGCAGTCCGACCCCATGTTTCTCCAGCGCTTTCAAATCTTTTTCCACACTCGCCGCGTTCCAGTGTTTCCACATCCGCGTGGCAGTTTCCGAAGCCCAGTAATTCAGGCCGATGGCCAGTTTCCCTGCTTGAAGCATATCGTTTCTCCCATGTTCAGAGTTTATATCCGGTCCCGGCTGTCAGGGGGACTGATCAGCATCACCCGTCCCCGGCCGGTAATTTTCAGTTGTTTCAATTCATGCGGCAGGAGAAAATTTCCGCCCGCACCCAGTTCGATCCCGCCGAAATCCAGTTTCCCTTCCACCACGATCCCGATCGCAAACGAATCCGGATTGACCAGCTCCCATTCACCGTCCAAAGTCAGTTCCGTAACGGAAAAGAGTTCGCAGTCCGAACGTGAGATCAACGAACGCAGCCGTCCTTCCGGTGTTTCCGCCAGCGTTGCCGGACGCGGGGAATACCGTTTCCGGATCTCTTCCGGCGTCAGCGGCGTGAAATCGAACATCCCGACCGCTGTTTTTGGGGAAATACCCATAAACCGCTGTTTTTCGTTCAAGCTGACGCCGCAGCATTCGATTTCCGGAATGACCACCCAGTCGCTCGGTTCCATGATCTCGACCATGGTCACGCCCGGTCCGATCGCATGCGGCACGCCGCCGCGGATGATGATCACATCCCCCGCCGCTACCTTGATCCGGTTCAGCATTCCGAGTCCCTGCTCGAATTTCCCCGCCAGACATTCCTGCGTGAAGATTTTCGGATCCAGTTGTTCATTGAGTCCGACCAGCAGATACGGTTTTTCCCCGTTGACTTCGCGGGTTGCAAGGACGATCCAGGCTTCGGTTTTGCCGTAATCCGAATTCAGATATTTGCGCGCATCCGCTTTGGTCGGATGCACCTGCAGCGGCAGCTGTTCGGCGGAATCCAGCAGTTTCACCAGCACGGCCGGCGTCGGTCCGTATTTCCGCAGATGCTTTTTCCCCAGCAGTTCCGCCCCATGCGAAGCCAGCAGCAAGGGAAAATCACACCATTGCCCCTGATACAGGATCTTGCTGATCCCATGTCCAGGCGAATGATAAGCACGACCGTTTCCTTCGATGCAGGAAGCGATCCAGTTTTCCGGGAAACGGGAGTCTTCCGCGGGTTCGATGCCGCAAAGCCGGTCAATCCCGGCTCCCCCCAGATACAACCTTAATACTCGGTTCGGTGCAAACGGCAGAATGGTCAGTTCATTTTTTTTCACTTGTTTCTGCTGCATGTCAGATACACGACCTTCAGATGGTGTGACCGGAGTTTGTCCAGTATTGCTGTCGCCCTGCCATTTCCTTTCAAGATTCATTTTTCCTTTTAACTTCTCTATATTTGTTTTTACTGTTACCTCAGATGTGAGGTCATTTCATAAGTTTTCCGTTATTTTCCTTTTTGCAAATCATTAAGTACTTTCGCACACAGTTCACCGTGTATCGAACTGACCGGGGAGTTCAATACATGCTGCACGGAAAAGATGGAAACTTCCGCTTCCGGAATAATAGCCAGATACGCTCCCGCCGCACCGCTCCATCCGTAATCGTAAAACCCGGTTCCCGGTTTCGGGCAACGCACACCCAACCCGTAAGAATGATAAGCACTTCCCCAATATTGTTTTTCGGCAACCTTGCTGATCTGTGGAGAAGTCATCCGGGCAACAGTATCGCGCTTGAGCAGCCGTTCGCCGCTGCGCAGATTTTCCAGGAATGCCATATAATCGTCCACTGTCGAAATACAGCCCGCCCCGCCGCTTTCATATTCCGTTCCCAGTTTATGGTTTTGGATCTCCGGACCGCAGGGAACATACCGCTGGTTTTCAGGATCGTAACGATACTGGGCGGCGATTTCTCCGAGTTCTTTTTCCGGCAGCAGAAAGGTCGAACGTTTCATCCCGAGCGGATCGAAAATTTTCTCCTTCACATAAAGTCCGAACCGTTTGCCGGAAACCACTTCCACCACGGCGGCAAGGACATCGTGGCACAGGCTGTAAGCCCAGCCTGAACCCGGTTCGAAGATCAGCGGATCCCGTGCCAGGTATTTCATTGCCTCGCGGGTCGGCATTCGCCCGGAAGTTTCGGCAATTCCTCGCAGAAGATTTTCACTTTTGTGATTGTAGGTGAGTCCGGCGGTCATCGTGAAAAGATGCCGGATCGTCATCGGGTTCCGGACCTCTTCCGTTTTTCCGTCGGTGATTTTAGTCAGATGCCGGAATTCGGGCAGATACTCATAAACGGCGTCTTCCAGCCGGATCATATCCTGTTCGACCAGCTGCAGCGCGGCGGTGCAGGTGATCAGTTTCGAACAGGAATAAATATTGTAGCGTTCCGTTCCGTCAACCGGTTTCCGATGTGCATCATCGGAATATCCCGATTGATAGCGGAATACGCATTTCCCGTGCTGATACACCATGCAGTCGATCGCCGGGATGCCCACGGATTCAAAATAATGCAGAAAATCCAACGTTTCGCCATGCTGTTTCATTGTAAAAAACCTTTTCCCGTATCAGGCAAAATCCCGCTGAGACGCTCGCCAGGGAAAAAACCGGTGAGGATCCGGTGCGCGATTTCCGCCATTCCCCGGTTTCCCGGGTGTTTCTGTATGCCCTCGTGGTCAAATTTGCCGAGTGCAAGCATGTCCTTATCCCCGGCAATATCGGCTTTGACGAAAGTCAAATCCAGCTCTGCCGCAACCGCGGATAGGATTTCATCCTTCCACTTGTTCGGCCAGAAAACACCACGGACAACGGTATGCGGCTTCCGTTTTCCGGAGGCAAAACATTCCAGCAGTTTTCGGAAGGCATTCCGGAACTCCAGACGTTCCTCCGCGGTTTCCAGAGCCGCAACATTCTCCCCGAGCGCCACTACGAGATATTCCGCCTGGAAGCCAATTAGATCCTGGTTTTCCCAAAAGTCGTAATCTCGGAATCCACGCTCAAAACTTGCAAGGTTGCGGATCCGCACATCGGCAGGCCGCCCGGTCGCCCGTTCAATGCCGCGGCTCACTAAATGCACATAATCATGTTCCGCTGCGTCGGCTGCCATGCCCCATTCATGGTCCCAGCCGATTTCAGGCATGACCGGATGGATGGTAATGGAATTACCGAGGAACATCACCTTTACACCGCCGGTACAGGATTCCGCGGCATCGGCGATTCCTCGGTTCATCAGCGAAGACTGGTACTTTTCCGCATCGGAAACAGTCATCTTTCACCTTCATTTCACTGTGTCGGGATAATGATGAAACCATTCCTCATTCGAATTGAAACGCCGGATATTTTGCCGGATCGGTGGGATTGGTGACCCCTCCGGAATATTCCATGCTGTGGTAACTCAGCGCAGAATCCCGGTCGAACAGGATCAGCGAGAAGCCGAAATTGCGTCCTTTTTCCGGTTTCAGCGGAGCCAGATCCGAAAATGCCAGTTTTATACGGTAGAGCGTAATCTTTGTCTTTTCATCCCTGGTGATCTCCGGTTTCAGCCGATAGGGTTTACCCTGTATCTCCTTCCGGGTCTCTTTCGAGGCTGTATAACAATACGTATACGGTTTGCCTTTCGCGAGCGCCGAAACCAAATTGAAATCATCGTCGGAGAGGCCTTTGCCACCGCGGATCCGTTTCATTTTCGCATCCCGGTTGGCATCAATGACGAACTGGATGCAGTCGCCGGTAAATATTCTGGAAGGGACATTATTGTTCAGGTGGATATCGTCTTTCACCCGGACCTCCAGATAAAGATGCTTCGGGTCATAACCGAGCCGGAAAACGGCGGAAAGGTCGTCCAGCCCCGTGTAAACGCCATGCTGGGAAAGGTCTTCATGACACGGTACCTGCCGGACCGGGTCGTTCAGCAGCTGCGGTGCCGCTTTCCGTTCCAGTTCCGCAAAGTTTTTCACCATCGGAACAATCACCGGTTTCAGTTTTGCATCAACGGTGTATTTCCTGCCGGACCCGGTTTCCAGATGGAACACGACAGAATCCGCTCCAACCGGTTTTACCACCGTCCGGACTTCTCCCGGAGCCAGCGGAAAACGATCCGTATACTGAATCGTCTGTCCCCCCGGGATCTCCACACTTTTCAGCATCAGGTCGATTTTGTGTCCGGACAGATTTTTTACCATCAGGATGGTTTTTCCGCTCTGCTGGCGGTCCAGGTCGAAAGTCAGTTCGGAAACGCCGTCAGCAGCGTTTT
>JAZUCR010000851.1:0-2671 GCA_045639225.1 Victivallales bacterium | reverse complement strand
CCGATGTGCTTTCCTATGTGGAATATTCCCCGAAGGAACTGATCGACAATCTCCGTTCTCAGGCCGAACGCGCGATCGAGGAAAAACGCATCTCGCCCGCCGAACGCCGGATCATCATGCGCGCCTATGAGGACGGCTTGCGCGGCTATACTTATTTCGAATACGAATAATCATCAAAGAGGAGTTGACATCATGGCAAGAGTTCTTATCATCGGGGCAGGCGGCGTCAGCGGCGTCGCAGTTCACAAATGCGCACAGGCTTCCGAGGTGTTCACCGACATCTGTCTCGCCAGCCGGACCAAATCCAAATGCGATGCGATCGCCGCGCAGCTCAAGCGGCCCATCCGCACCGAACAGGTCGATGCCGACAACGTTCCTCAGCTGGTCGCGCTGATCCGCGATTTCAAGCCCGATGTGGTCCTGAATCTCGCGCTCCCATATCAGGATCTGCATATCATGGATGCCTGCCTTGAGACTGGTGTCCATTACATCGATGCGGCCAACTATGAACCGCCCGAAGAAGCTCATTTCGAATATTCCTGGCAGTGGGCTTATCAGGACCGTTTCAAAGCCAAAGGCATCACCGCGCTCCTCGGCTGCGGCTTCGATCCCGGCGTGACCAATGTGTTCTGTGCCTGGGCGGTCAAACAGAATTATTTCGACACCATCGACACACTCGATATCATCGATGCCAACGCCGCCGACAACGGCCATCCCTTTGCCACCAATTTCAACCCCGAGATCAATATCCGCGAGGTCAGCGCCAACGGCAAATATTACAAAGACGGACAGTTCATCGAAACCAAACCGATGGAATTCAGTCAGGTCTTCGACTTCCCCGCCGGGATCGGTCCGAAAAAAATGTATCTGCTGTGGCACGAGGAACTCGAATCCCTCGCTCCGTTCCTGAAAAAGAAAGGCCTCAAGGAAGCCCGTTTCTGGATGACCTTCTCCGATAATTACCTGAAACATCTGGAAGTGCTCGAGAACGTCGGCATGACCCGGATCGATCCGGTGATGTATCAGGGGCACGAGATCATTCCGCTGCAGTTCCTCAAGGCGCTGCTGCCCGATCCCGCCACGCTGGGCCCGACCACGGTCGGCAAGACCTGCATCGGCTGTCTCATCCGCGGCAAAAAGGACGGCAAGGACCGTCAGTATTACATTTACAACGTCTGCGATCACCAGAAATGCTATCAGGAAGTCCAGTCGCAGGCGGTTTCCTATACCACTGGCGTGCCGGCGATGATCGGTGCCATGCTCGTCGCGACGGGCGTCTGGAAAGGCGCCGGGGTCTACAACATGGAACAGTTCGATCCCGCTCCCTTCATGGAAAAACTCAATCAGTACGGTCTCCCCTGGGTGGAAGAATTTAAATGATCGAAAGTCTGCTGGATCGGATCGAAACTCCCTGTTTCGTGGTGGACAAGGCTCTGCTGCGGAAAAATCTGGCAATCCTGGATTCCGTGCGGAAACGTGCGGATGTCAAGATCCTGCTTGCCCAGAAAGCTTTTTCCATGTATGCGGTCTATCCGCTGCTGGCCGAGGTGCTGGACGGTACCTGTGCCAGTTCGCCTGACGAGGCCCGGCTCGGCCGCGAGGAATTCGGCAAGGAAGTCACCGCTTTCGCCGCCGGATATTCCGAAGCCGATCTGCGCGAACTCCTTTCCCTCTGCGATCATGTGATCTTCAATTCGCTGTCGCAGTGGGAGCGGTTCCGTCCTTTGACCGCAGCGGCAAAAAATGTCCGTTTCGGCGTCCGGTGCAATCCGGAACATTCCGAAGGCACGGTGGAGATCTACGATCCCTGCGCTCCGAAATCCCGCCTTGGGATCAAGGCCGCCGACTTCAACGGAAAATGCCCGGAAGGCATCACTGGTCTGCACGTTCACAATCTATGCGAACAGAATGCCGATGCGTTCGAACGCACCCTGAAGGCCTTCGAGGAAAAATTCGCCTTTCTGATTCCGCAGATACAGTGGATCAATTTCGGGGGCGGTCATCATATCACACGCCCGGATTACGATGTGGAACTGCTGGTCCGTCTGCTGAATGATTTCCGGGACCGCTGGCATACGCCGGAGATCTTCCTCGAACCCGGAGAAGCGGTCGCGCTCAATACGGGCTTTCTGGCCGCTTCCGTGCTCGATATCGTGCATAATGATGTCGATATTGCCATCCTCGACACTTCTGCCGAGGCGCACATGCCGGACGTGCTCGAAATGCCTTACCGGCCGAATATCATCGCCGCGGGCGAGGCGGGGGAAAAGTCCTTCACATACCGTCTGGCCGGACACTCCTGTCTCGCCGGCGATGTGATCGGCGATTATTCGTTCGACCAGGCGCTGAAACCCGGCGACAAGCTGGTGTTTCTGGATATGGCGCATTATTCGATGGTGAAGACCAATACTTTCAACGGACTGCGGCTTCCTTCCATCGCGGTCATGGATTCGGACTCCGGCGAGTTCAGAGTCCTCCGGAAATTCACCTACCACGATTTCAAATCAAGATTGTCATAAAGAAAGGCTGGTAAAAAATGGCTTGCAGCGGAAATTGCTCCTCCTGCGGAGAAAAAGGTTCGTGTGAAAACGAAGATAAAAAACTGAATGAAGTGCTGTCGAAGATCGGCAAAAAAATCATGGTCCTCTCCGGCAAAGGCGGCGTCGGCAAG
>JAZUCR010000850.1:0-4400 GCA_045639225.1 Victivallales bacterium | reverse complement strand
CTGGCGGGAGGCTGCGCGTTGAACTGTGCAGCCAATGGGGTTTTGGCTGCCAGACATATCTTTGACCGGATCTGGGTACAGCCGGCAGCTGGAGATGCCGGCGGTGCGCTTGGCTGCGCATTGTTCGTCTATTATCATCTTCTGGAACGGGAAAGGATTTGTACCGGTCGGGATTTTCAGCAGGGGTCTTTGCTGGGCAATGCCTTTACCAATGATGAGATCCGCCGCTGTCTGGACGAACAGAATCTGGTTTATGAATATTACGCCGATGATGAACTGATGCCGCTGATCAGCAAGTATCTTGCGGAAGGGAAAGTGGTCGGCTGGTTTCAGGGACGCATGGAATTCGGCCCCCGTGCGCTGGGATCCCGCAGCATCCTGGGGGATCCGCGCAATCCTGAAATGCAGAAACGGATGAATTTGAAAATTAAATTCAGGGAATCGTTCCGTCCGTTTGCACCGGCCGTGCTGGAGGAAGATGCGCCGCTGTTTTTCGACTTCCCCGGAGAATCTCCGTATATGCTTTTCACTGCTCCGGTCCAAAAGGCAAAACGCAGAACTCTTTCCGCCGAGGAGGAAACGGTCATGCGCAGTGCGGAAAATCTGAATGACAGACTGAAAATTTTACGTTCCGAATTGCCGGCGATCACCCATTTGGATTATTCCGCCAGACTGCAGACCGTCGATCGGGAAAGGAATCCTCGGTTTCGCCGCCTGCTGGAGTCATTCAAAGAACTGACCGGCTGTCCGGTCCTGGTCAATACTTCATTCAACATCCGCGGCGAACCGATCGTATGCACTCCGGAAAACGCATGTTCCTGTTTCCTTCATACGGACATGGATATTCTGGTAATGGAAAATCATGTATTGAAAAAAGATGCGAATGCCAGGCCTCCGGCCGATCGCGACACTTATCTGAAACGTTATGAATTGGACTGATGAAAAATGATCAACCCCTACAAAACTGTTGACTGGAATCCGACCCCGGGAAAGATCCGCAAAACCCTTTCTTTCATCGTCATCTTTGCATTGTTCGTGCTTGGAGTCCTGTGGATCCGGCTGAAAATCACCCCTCCGGCTCTTTTTCAGAAATACCCTTTGACTTTTTCTGTAATCGTTATTCTGTTCCTCATCGGAATCATCTTTCCTGCCATCGGGAAATGGCTTTACAAAGTCTGGTTCGGAGTGGCCTGCGCAGCGGGATTCTGTATTTCCAATTTGATCCTGCTGATCTGTTTTTATCTCATCATAACTCCGCTGGCATTGATCCGCAGACTGTTCGGGGTCCAGCCTCTGCCGCTGAAGCATCGGCAGCATTCGAACTGGACCGATCATCAGGAACAAATTGATCCGGCCGGATATTTCCGCCAATTTTAGGAGATCGAATTCATGTCAGACAAAAAATTTGAAGAGCTCGAGGGGAAATCCAGTCTGCTCAAAGATATCTGGGGGCTGATCGCAACGACCAAAAAATACTGGCTGATCCCGCTGATCCTGATTCTGCTGGGACTCGGTTTTCTGATCTGGGCTGGCGGAACAGCAGCCGCACCATTCATATATACTCTTTTCTGATGAGCTTCAGCATGACTGCAGTATTGACTTTTCTCCAGAAGTACCGCAAGTATCTTATCCCGGCCGCGGTTTTGGGTTTTGCACTGTTTACCTGGCTGGTGATCCGGAAAATGACTCTCAGCGATAATCCGCTGGCGACTTCCGGATGGCTTTACTGGGCAGGCGGAGCCATTCTTGTTTTTATCGGCTGTACCTGCAAAAACAGGAACCTGCGGTTCGGTCTCGCTGCAGCGGGGATCCTGCTGCTGTATCCGGGTCTGTTCCTGCGCAATCATTATGACGGATTCATCTACGCCTGGCTGGGATTGATCGTTTTGATCATCGTCGGCATATTCTGGGTACGCGGCAGAAAAATACCGTTCGTAATTTTATGCAATCTGCTTCCGATCGTCATTTTCCTTGCCGGAGTCGTCGGGTGGTCCAACCTGGAATATTTCGGCCGCACCGCCAAATCTTCCGAATATCCCTGCCGTCAGGATCCTTTGCTCGGATATGTCCATGTGGAAAACCGCAAGATCCATACCGTCCTGCATCACTATTGGAAAAAGGTCCTCGACTCGCAAATGACCCTGGATTCGCGGGGAAGACGGATCACCCCGGATAATCCGGCCGGACAGGAAATCATCTTCATCGGCTGTTCTTTTACGGAAGGGGCTTTGCTCTCCGATCAGGAAACCCTGCCCTACCGGATCGGGGAATTAAGCGGCCGCAAAGTTCTGAATCTCGGCGTCAGCGGCTACGGGATTCATCAATTTCAACGAATGCTGGAGCTGAACGAACCGTGGGACAGACAAGTGCCTCGCGGTGATCCTGCCCATATTATCTATCTGGGCATGGCCGGTCATGTTTCCCGGATCGTCAATTCCGGCTTGCCGGCATATGAGCTGAAAGCCGGCCGCAGTGTTTTTGTCAATAAAAAGACAACCGAGCAGAACTCGATGTTCGATTTCATCAAAAACGGCTTCCGGCAGAATTTTCTGGGAATTCTCCTGCTTGCCAGATTATCCAATCAGAAGCCCTCGATGCAGGATATTCAGCTTTATACTGCATCTGTCTCCCAATGTGCGGAAATGCTGAAAAAGAAATATCCGAACAGCCGTTTTTCTGTTTTGTTCCATGATTCCCTGCAGGATGCTTCCGAAGAAACGGTCCTGCAGATTCTGGAAAAGCAGCACATCCCGGTGATCAGAGTCAGTTCTCTGCTGAAAAAACCGCTTTCCGATCCGATTTATAAAATCCCTTATGACGGTCATCCTTCCGCCCAATGCTGGAAAGAAGCCGCACCGGAACTGCTCAAAATCATTTCTACGAAATAATGTTTTTATTCCCTGGCGGTATTGGCAGGACATAAACTCTTATCCGGCGGTTTTCCGCGGACGGCGGCCTTTTCCTTCCCCTTTTTCCTTTTCCGGTTCATATTTCTGGACTTTGATCGTCTGGAAATACTCCTCCAGCCGACGGTTGCCGTTGACATGCGGCGTGGTCCCGTAATGACCGGTGCGCGGGTTGGCGGACATGGATTTGACCGTATCTGCCGGCAGTTCGTTGTAGGTGACATATACTCCGGACGGGGGACAGGACGTATCCACGAAACCGGTGCAGAAATGAATTTCCGAGGTTATCAGCGGAGCGAAATTCGATCCGGCAAAATATTCCGCGGCCTGCCAGCGCTCGGGCGTTCCGGATTTGCCTTTGAGCGGAAGACTGGGTTCCCGCACCTTGCCGGTAACGAATTCATTGAAACAGGGAACTCCCACGATCGCCAGAGTGACAGCCGGGTCGAGTGCGGCGGCACACAAAGTCTGGATCCCGCCCAGACTGCCGCCGTGAACGACCAGTTTCCGACCGTTCCATTCCGGCTGGCTTTTCAGGAATTCCAGTTCCCGCAGCACCCGCAGAAAGACCCGGCCCATGATCCAGGTTTCCGGTTTTTCCACGCCTTGCAGACTGTTGAACCGTTTCTGTTCGTCCGCATAAAAATCCTGCGGCATTCCGACCGGCAGGCCGTGCCAGGTGGCGGCAAAGGCGACCGCGCCGCGGGCTGCCTGGCTGAGTGCCATTTCCGGCAGAGTATCCGTCCAGCACCAGCTCAGGAACCAGATATAGGCCGGACAGCTCTTCGGCGCAGCATTCTCCGGGACCGCCAGATAACCGGTCGCATGCTGCCGGGCGCCAATATCTAAAGTCACTGCAAAAAGCCTGACTTTCCCTTTATACGCATCCGGCACGGGAAGTTCTTTCTTCTCCGTCCGGAACGGAACTTTATCCAGCCTGGCTTTCTGTCTTTCCCAAAAGGCGTCGAAATCCTTCGGCCGGGGAGCCAGACGATGAAGCTGATCGGGATCGAATACGGCGCCGATATCTTCGACCACGGATGGTTTCATCGGATGTTTCCAGAGTTTTTCACCCCGCAGCGCACGGTCGTGGGAACTCAAGATCTGGAAACTGAAACGGACCCACCCCGGATGCGGGCACCGGATTTCGAATTCGAGGGTTTTTCCCTTGTAATCGGCATTGCGGCTGAAAACCATTTGGTTTTCGATGAAGATCCGGCACCGGATCCGGCCTTTATATTTTTTGCCGTTCCGGTAAAAATCGACTCTGCAGTGAGCCGTTTCGCCGGAATGATAGATCCCATCCGGCTTGTCCAGCTCGGCATGCGCGGTATAATGAACTTTGTCAGCCATATCCGATATTGTCAAAACGGCGCAGTTTTTGAGGCTGCACCGTTTCGATCATCTTTCTTTTGTTGAAATGAGTTATTTTATTTACCCCAGGCTTCGTTGCCCAGCACGCCGTCGTTGAAGAAGACCGGCGTGAAACCGTTC
>JAZUCR010000849.1:0-6719 GCA_045639225.1 Victivallales bacterium | reverse complement strand
CCGGCCGCGGAGGAAATCCTGTCATGGCCCGCTGCCAATCAGAATATCCTGGTTTACAGCACGGGATTCGAAAATCCGGAGGCGAAGGAATTTACCTTTTACACGAAAACCAAAGACGGTTATTTTGTCAAAGGCGCGGGAAACACGGGCAACACGGCGCTGCATCTGAAAAGGGAAAAAGGGGGAAAGAATGTCTACGTGCAGCTCAATCTGCCCAGAGACGTGTTCAAGCCCGGCGCGGAATATCTTCTCAAGGTATTCGTGCGGGGCAATATCCGTGCCACCGATGGGAAAAAACACGGCTCGTTCCGCTTCATTCAAACGCAGTACCGTGACCGGGAAAGCGGTCAGAACCTGCACTGGTCTTTCGGCGTCTTCCCCTTTACGACCTATCCCAACGATCCGGATTCCATCACGGAGTTCAAGGAGTTCTCCTACCGGTTCACCGGGAAAGAGGGATGGGATCCCTTCCTCTATTTTCTGATCGGAGCAGGCCCCTACGAAGGCGAAATCTGGTTCGATGATCTCCGCATCTATCAGTGCGGCCGGGATGCGCATATCAACATGGCGAAGCCCGTGATGAAGGCGTTCAAAAACGGCAGCGGACAGGCAATGTTCTACGCGGTGTCTTACGGAGTCGAAAAACCGGTCCTTCTGGCGGAATACCGGAAGGACGGCAGCAAAATCAAGTCAATTGTCATGCGGCCCGGAGAAGACGGATTTTTCCGCTGCGATTTCGGCGGCGATCTGCCCGAAGGGATCGGCGAGATCCATGCCTTCCTCGGTTCGGAAGAGGAAAAGATCCTGCTGAAGAAGGAGGTGTTCCCCGTATCGGTCCTCCCTGCCGATGCCGTCCCGCCGCAGGGATACGTCTCCTTCGATGAAAAGAACCGCATTCTGGTGGACGGTAAGCCGTTCTTCGGACTCTCCCTCAGCTGTAATAATCCTCGCAGCGAGGAACACCTGAAACGCCACGCGGAGGCCGGATTCAACGTCATCGACACGGGTCCCTTCAATCTGGTCAAGTGGAACGATCCGGAACACGGGAAGAAATTTCTTGAAAAACTGGATTTCCTCTATAAAAACGGTCTGAAAATCCGTCTCAACCTGTGCCAATTCTACACGGCGCCGAAAATGGGACGTTATTACGGGACGCGCATCGGGAAGGACGGACTGAATCTCGAAGGCGCGGTCAAACTGGTGAGCATGGTCCGGAATCATCCTGCCATCCTCGGCTACTATCTGCTCGACGAGCTGACGGAGAAAGACTGGCCCATGGTCCGGAAATTGCATGAGGCGATCAATCTGGCGGACCCGTGGCATCCGTGTTTTCTCTGCACCAATCTGCGCAGCACTCTGCCGAAAATCTCGGTGACGGGAGATGTCGTTGGATTTGATTGCTATCCCATCGGGAAAAAGTCTGCCGGGCTGACTTCCAAATCACTGGGAGCCATTCCCGAAGTCATGAACAACACCGCCCGAACCGGTCTGCCGTTCTTCGCCATCCCGCAGGCATTCAACTGGGGACTTTACAGTGCGGAAACACCCGAGGAATACCGTCTGTTCCGGGACCCCTCCGAAAACGAAATCTTTGCTAGTGCCGTGAGTTTTGCTGTTTACGGGGCCGCCGATTACTGGTTTTTCACCTGTCCCATACGTCAGGACCACATCAAAACAAGTACAAAGTTCGGGGATCCGGGATACGCCGAGCGCATGTTTGCAAAAATCGAAGCCATGATTCCCCGGTTCCGCAGACTGGCACCCTTCCTCACCTCGGACAGGGAACCGCAATGGCTTGAAGTGAAAAACGAAAAATCGGGAAAAGTCCAAGCCCGGATGTTTTTCGACGATTCCGGCAAAGCGGCCGTCCTGATCCTCGGATGGGGCGATGCCGATGCGGAGATCGCCGTCCCCGAGGGCAGGAGCTTCCAGTCCGAATACGGAATGACGAAAAAGGAGGACAACGGAAAATACCGCTTCACCGGCTCGTATTTTACCGCGGACGTCCTCTATGAGGATGGAAACTGAACAGCTTCACCGGAGCAGGCTTGCAAAAGAGCGGAAGGCGGACTATATTCTCCGGCAGTTTCCCCGGCGGGAAAAACGGAACGCAATCGAAAGGATGAGAAATGAGTTCAGCTTCGGTCCAGCTTCACGGCGGAGTCCCGACTTTGTTCATTGACGGCGAGCCGCAGGTCGAAATGGCGTATATGACCTACTTCGACAAAGACGGCATGTTCGAAGATTTCTACCGGGCCGGATACCGTCTTTTCTGTCTGTGCGTGTATTTCGGCGACCAGAGCATCAATCCGGCCAACTGGTGCAAGCCGTTTGCGCCCGGGATATTCGGAACGAAGGGGAAGGCGGACTTCTCCCATCTCGAACGGGTCGTCGCGAATCTGCTCCGTCAGGCACCCGAGGCGAAGATCTTTTTCCGGGTCAACACGTCCATGCCCAAGTGGTGGGAGGATGAGAATCCTTCCGAGCTCAACGATGCGGGTCTGAACGGACAGCCTCCGCGGAGCAATCCGGCGTCCCGGAAATACCGCGAACAGACAAAGAAGATGCTCAAGGAGTTTCTGGAATATCTGGAAAACGCCCCGTTCTGCGATCATGTTTTCGGACTTCAGCTGGCCGGCGGCCGCACGGAGGAGTGGGGCAGTTTCGATGCGCACGGGAATATCGGCGAAGCCATGAGACAGGAGTTCGTCCGGCGCTGTCCCGGAAAAAGTTTCGAGTCGCCGGAGTTCCATCGTTTCCTCCACACGATCGCCGGGGAGAACATCTGCGAGCTGGCGAAATTCACGAAGCAGACGCTCAAACATCAATGGGTGCTGGGCACGTTCTTCGGATATCTTTTCGAGACGCCCGGCTGGTACTGGGGAAATCACGCCATCCGGATGCTCATGGATTCGCCGGACATCGACTTCATCTGCTCGCCGTGCAGCTACATCCACCGCAAGGAGCCCGGATACAGCTGGCCCTGCATGGTCCCCTTCGAATCCTTCCGCAGACACGGAAAACTCTACTTCTTCGAGTATGACACCCGGACCCAGCTCTCCCGGTGCATGCCGGACTGCCATCCGGAGGTCTGTCAGGATGACCGCTACCGGATGCCGATCTGGCTCGGTCCCGCCACGGAAGAGGAAAGCATCGAACACCTGCGCATGAACTTTGTCCAGCAGACGGCCATGAGCTGCGCCTCCTGGTGGTTCGACCTGATGGGCAAGTGGTACGATTCTCCGGGCCTCATGGCCGAAATGGCCCGTCTGAAGAAGCTGGCCGAACCGTTCCTCCGCGATCCCGACCGCACCTCCGTATCCGAATGCGCTGCCTACATGGATGAATGCGCGTCCGCTTTCGTCGACGACGACAAACGGCTGCTCTGCACCCGTCACGGCCGGACAGCCATCGCCCAGAGCGGCGTCCCGGCGGATTTCTACGAGATCCACGACTTCGCGGATACGGCCGGACGCTACCGGTGCGTGTTCTTCTTCGTCACTGCCCGGACCCCGGCGCTGGAGGAGGCGGAAGCGTACTGCCGGAAAAACAAGATCCCCTTCCTGGAGTTTGAGGGAAACACGCCTGTGACGCCCTCCGAGGTGCGGGATTTCTGCGTCGCAGCCGGAGCCCACTGCTACTGTCCGGATCTGGATTGCGGAGTCTGGTGCGGACACAATCTCGCCGCCGTCGTGGCCCTGAACGAGGGAAAACACACGCTGCGCCTCCCCGAAAAACGGAAAATGACGCCTCTCTTTGCCGAGGGAAAGCCCTTCGTCTCCGACTGCGTCGAATTGAATCTCCGCCGCGGCCAGGTCGCGGCCTTCCATCTGGATCAGCCGTAACGAAGCCGGTCGCCCGCCCTTTGCGAGGCGCCTGAATCGGCCGTATGACCGGAAAAAAACAATACGATATCGAATGAAATCGATACGATATTATATGTTTTTTACCGGATCAATGGTTGTTTTCATTTTCGAAAATGATATATTACGCCCAGGAAGATTCTTTTTACGCCGAAAAAAAGTCCATATTTTCAACCGATGAGGGCAAACATGAAAAATGGACAAAAAATTCCATGGGATCCGCATCTTTTGCACATTCATACTGACCGTTGCAGGAATTGCGTCCTTGGCTGCTGAATCCGAAAACATTCTGAAAAATCCGGAATTTGCCAATCAGGGGAAATCATGGCAGCTGAGATATAACAAACTTCAGGATTCGATTTCGGAAGAAGACGGAAAAAAGGTCGTCCGGATGGAAATAGCTCCGGCAGTACAGGGCGGCAGTAATGTATTCAGCCAGGTACTGGTACAGCCCCAGGGCGGGAACTATATTTATTCCGTAGAGCTAGCCCCTTCCAGAAAATTCAAGGACGTTCTGGTAATCTTGTTCTGGAAAGAAAACGGCAAAAACGTTTATCGTTCCAGTCGGCTGAGCGCCCGGAATTACCCGAAACCGGGCCAATGGGGGAAGATAGTCGGCGAAGTCAAAATTCCTGACGGTAAACGTTCTGTTACCTTTGCTGTAGAGATTCGAGATCCCGATGCGGGAGGGCATATTCTGATCCGCAATCCCGAGATGAAACTGCGGGATGAATTATAAGATGCGACGAAGTCTGCGCACGGAGTTGAAACGGTTCTGCACAACTGTGATAATCTGTGCGCAAAAACAGTTGAATTCGATTGTTATTCCACCGACTCAGCCGTCTAAGGATCAACTCTTTTTCAATCCTGATTCCCACATTTCCCGAAAGAATATCCAGCCGGAGATTTTCTTCCAGCTCCTGACATCTTGTCAATACTGTCATAAAGTCGCCTGCCTGAATTTGATGAATTCTGTTTCTTTCGGATATTATAGCCAAGACGGAATTTTTTCAAGCGTGATCGGGCGAAAATCCGGCAGTGAAGTTGTTCAAAAAAATGAACAGGATCCCGCTGGCTTCATTGAAAATGGCGGCGTATTCAATTCCATCGGTGCGGGTTATTCCGCGGTGGTGACCCCGCTGGAAGACACGGTCCACGATTACATCTGCAACTACATTTCGCGAGGCCGTTTCCTCGGTGACTGATCCGCCTTTTTATTTCCGGCTCAGACTGAAATGTTTCAATTCGGGACTCTGTAAGAGTTCCGTCACCGCCCCCTGCGGATCGACTGCGAAACGGTCGAATTCTCTGCCGTTTTCGTCCAGTGCTTTGACCGTGATATGATTTTTTGTCACGGCGACGGAAAGGTAACTGAAGTCGGGCTTGGAGGAATTGCCTTTCGGAGCGTCCACGGAGACCCAGGTGACCGGCGCTTTGTCCAGCGCCCATTTCTTGATCGGACGGCGGGAAATGAAATCGGAAGAGCCGCGGTTGACGCGCCAGTATTTATGCACATGACCGCAGATCCAGAGCTGGATCCGTCCTTCCGGCGTTTGATCGGCCAGCAGCGGCGCCATCATTTTCCGCGTCTTTTCCGACATGATGTCGTTGGTAATCTGCGGTTCGACGTGCGCCAGCACCACGCGGAATCGGGCGGACCGGAATTCCGGAGTCCGGCGCAAGGCTTCCAGCCAGCGGGTCTGACGCTCGTAAAGCGGATCCAGTTTCAGGATCGGACCGTTGAAAGCTTCGTTTTCCGTTTTGACAAAATCGCCGCAGTCCAGCACGATGAACATCACTTCGCCGCGCCGGAACGCATAATAGGCATGTTCGGCCGGCATCAGGAAAAAATCGGACCAGTTTTCCGCGCCGATGCCGCAGAATTCGTGATTGCCGCGCACGTAGACCCATTGCACCGGACGTTCGGGATCCGGTTGGGAAAATTGATCGAAAAAGTTAGTGAAATATGATTTTTCAAGATTGTGTTCATAACTGTCCACATCTCCGGCATGGACCACGAAATCCGCTTTCCGGAATTCCGACATCGCCTGTATTCTGCGCATGAATTCCGAACGCTGCGCCACTGTCTTGCAGCCTTCCGAAAGGGAAATCTGGGTGTCGCCCAACACAAAGAAATTGAAGTCAGGTTTCGTGCCGAACGAACGAAAACGTTTGACTGGAAGCAGGACTTCCCGGTAAGGACGTTTCGACCACAGCGCCCGTTTGAATCCGTCCATTCCCGCGGGCGGTTCCAGCAGGACCATCCTGTATTCATATTCGGAATCTGGTTTCAGGTCCGTCAGACGGATGCAGTGAATCCGCGATTTTTCGCGCAGGACGCAGTCTCCGGCCAAGTCCCATTCCCGCCGCCATTCGGAAGTCCCGCGCAGGCGATAATCCACTCCTGCCGGGACCGGCTGATGTGTGATGAAAGTGATCATGACCGAGCCGATATTGGGACGGGAGAAGAATTCCGGATGCGCCAATGCGGCTTTGACCGGCTGACAGTCCGGCAGTTCACGCATGGTCAGACGCCATTCGATCCTGCGTTTTTTCCCGTAACAATAATCCTGTTTCCAGCTGGTGCGGCAGGTTTCGATTTGGATCTCGTTATTCCCTTTTTTCAGGGTAACAGGGAAAATATGATCGGTGAACGTGACCGGATCGTAATCGTTGCCGAGTCCCTTGCCGGTAAAATCATAAACCGTCTGTCCGTTGACCCGGACCGCAAATATCCGGCAGCCGACACCCAGCCAGGTCTGATGGTCCGTCTTTGAAGAAATGTTGCAAACCAGAACCGCGCTGTTGGCTTTTTTCCCGCTGAGTTTGTCCAAATCAAAAACCCCGTCTTGGGAC
>JAZUCR010000848.1:0-3687 GCA_045639225.1 Victivallales bacterium | reverse complement strand
CTGACCGTTGGTGCTGTCGTAAGCGATCTTGGTGTAGTTGCTTCCCTTGACGTAATAGATCACGTCGCCGCGATCGTCCTCGCGCAGGTCGCCGTTTTCCAGCTCAAATGGCTCGCCGTTGGCTTTGTCATAACAGATGTGGGATTTGAGGTTGCCCTCGGTGTAATAGTAGATCACGTCGCCGTTTTTGTCGGTTTCGTATTTGTAGTGGTATTCCTCCAGGAAGATCTCATGACGGGACCGGACCTCGACCTCGGAGAACACGCCGTATTTCTTGAAGAGGGCGATGTTTTCCGGCTTGATCAGTGCGGCCATGGCTTCCGGCGTGGTGCGCAGATTCGGCAGTCCGCGTTTGGCGGCTTCCTTTTTCCATGCATCGCTGTAGTTGTCGCCGTTGAAAATGATCCGTTTGTGCGCCTTGATGATCTTCTGCAGGATCGCCTGCAGTCCGGAATGGAAGTTCGCTTTCGGAACTTTTTCCAGCAGTTCGGCGATCTGGTCCATGGCCTCGGCCACGATCGTGTTGAGGATAATGTTGCAGCCGGCGCAGGACTGGCTGGAACCCGGAGCACGGAACTCGAACTTGTTGTTCGTGAACGCGAACGGACTGGTCCGGTTGCGGTCGGTGGTGTCCCGCGGCAGAACCGGCAGCGTATCCACGCCGATCCGCATGGATCCGGCATGCTTGGACGATTTCAGAGAGCCTTTCTCGATCTGGTCGATGATATCGGCGAGCTGGTCGCCGATGAAGATCGAAAGGATGGCCGGCGGAGCCTCGTTGGCGCCGAGACGGTGGTCGTTGCCTGCAGAGGCGGTCGCGGAACGGAGCAGATCGCTGTGCTTGTCCACCGCCATGATGATCGCGCAGAGCGTGGTCAGGAAGATCGCATTCTGATCCGGATCGCTGCCCGGATTGAGCAGGTTGATATCCCCGTAGATCGGCGACCAGTTGTTGTGTTTGCCGGAGCCGTTGATGCCCGCGAACGGTTTTTCATGGAGCAGACAGACCAGTCCGTGCTTTTCCGCGGTCTGCTTGAGCACCTCCATGATGACCATGTTGTGGTCGACGGCCAGATTGAGTTCCTCGAAAACAGGAGCGAGCTCGAACTGAGCCGGGGCGACCTCGTTGTGACGGGTCTTCGCCGGAATGCCCAGACGCCAGAGTTCGGAATCGACATCGGTCATGAACGCCAGGATCCGGTTCTGGATCGCGCCGAAATAATGATCTTCCAGCTGCTGATGTTTCGGCGGCGGCGCACCGAACAGTGTGCGGCCGGTCTGCACCAGGTCGGGACGCGCATAATAGAATTGTTCATCGATAAGGAAATATTCCTGTTCGGCGCCGAGGGCGATCTTGGCATTGGCAGTGCCGTCGTAGCCGAAACATTTCATCAGGCGTTTGACCGCCAGGTTCAGGGCCTGCATAGAACGCAGCAGCGGAGTCTTCTTGTCCAGTGCTTCGCCAGCGTAAGCGCAGAAAGCAGTCGGAATGCACAGCGTGGCGCCGTTGCGGCCGCGTTTGATGAACGCCGGACTGGTCGGATCCCAAGCCGTATAGCCGCGCGCTTCGAAGGTGGAACGGATCCCGCCGGACGGGAAACTGGAAGCATCGGGTTCGCTGACGATCAGATTCTTGCCGGAGAACGACATGATGGCCTGGCCGTTGCCGACCGGTTCCAGGAAGGAATCGTGTTTTTCCGCGGTCGCGCCGGTCAGCGGCTGGAACCAGTGCGTGAAATGCGACGCGCCTTTTTCCAGCGCCCATTCCTTCATCGCATGCGCCACGGCATCACCGATGGACGCATCCAGCGGCTTGCCTTCCGCCACCGTATCCATCAGTTTTTTGTAGATCGGTTTCGGAAGACGTTCCTTCATCCTCGTGAAATGGAAGACATCATCCCCGAAACGGTCCGTGGTAAACGGTTTCAGTTCTTCTTCTGCGCATTCGGCCCGGTTCAACACTGCCCGGATCATCCCTTTGCGGTCACAATTCATGATTCACACTCCTTGGTGGTTAGTATTGCTTTTACGTTTCCTTTAGCAGATTCCATGCCAACTTTTCCAAAAGCTGTTTTTCAGCCTCGAAATTATTTTTTCCGTTCCGACATGGCTATCAAAAACCATACAAAAATGTAAGATTTTTTCAAATAAGTTACATTTTTGTAACTTGAAAAAACCGTCGAACGGGACTATATTGCATAGTATATCAATAAAAGACGGAATTTCAAATGCAAAACTGAGAAAAGGTCGATAAATGTCGGATCGGAGCCAGATCGAAATCGCCGTGCTGAATCAGATCAGCCATACCATCGTGCACGAACATAACGTGTCGGAACTGCTGCGCAAGGTGCTGAACATCCTGCATCACGAGATGGGACTGCTGCGCGGAACCATCACCATGCGGCATGGCGACACCCTGCTGATCGAAGCCTCGAACGGACTGACCGGCGACGAGATCAACCGCGGGAAATACATGATCGGCGAAGGCATCACCGGACGGGTGGCGCAGACCGCGAAACCGGCTCTGATCCCGGATATCTCGCAGGAACCGGAATTCCTCGGGCGGACTCAGGCCCGGCCGAAAAAAGGGCATATCGCCTTTATCTGCGTGCCGGTCATCCACCGGGAAAACGTCATCGGCACGCTCAGTATCGACCGGGAAACCAAAGAACGGCACACGCTGGAACAGGATCTGCGGCTGCTGGAAACCGTGGCCAATATCATCGCCGAAGCGGTCGCCTCGTGTCTGGAACAGCACGAAGAGCGCCGCCAGCTGCTGGAAGAGAATATCCGTCTGCGCGAAGAACTCGGCGCGACCCCGCGGCCTTCCAACCTCATCGGCAACTGCAATGCCATGCGGGCGGTTTACAAGATGATCTCGCAGGTCGCCGCCAGCAATGCCACAGTGCTGATCCGCGGCGCTTCCGGAACCGGCAAGGAACTGTTTGCCCGCGCCGTCCATCAGGCCAGCGGACGCCATGCCGAACCTTTTGTCGCCGTCAACTGCGCCGCCCTCCCCGACAGTCTGATCGAAAGCGAACTCTTCGGATATGAAAAAGGCGCGTTCACGGGCGCCGTGGCCAGAAGGATCGGACGCGCCGAAGCCGCGGACGGCGGCACCCTTTTCCTCGACGAGATCGGCGACCTCAGCATCAATGTCCAGGTCAAACTGCTCCGTTTCCTGCAGGAACGCACCATCACGCGGGTCGGCAGCAACGAGGAGATCAAGCTTGATGTGCGGCTGCTCGCCGCCACCAGCCGCGACCTGGAAAAACTCATGGAGGAAGGCAAATTCCGCGAGGACCTGTATTACCGGCTCAACGTGTTTCCGATCCAGCTGCCGAGCCTGCATAAACGCGGCAGCGATATCATTCTGCTGGCCGACCATTTTCTGGGTAAATACAGCAAGATGCACGGAAAAAACATTGCGCGCATTTCGACGCCGGCGATCAATATGCTGATGTCCTATCACTGGCCGGGCAATGTGCGCGAGCTGGAAAACTGCATCGAACGCGCGGTGCTGACCGCTTCGGACACGGTGATCCACGGCTACGACCTGCCCCCTTCCCTGCAGACTGCGGAAGCCTCGGGCACGGCGGTGATCCAGCCTGATGCCAAGGCGGATTTCAAAACGCTGGTCAATTCTTTCGAACGGGAACTGATCGTGGAAGCGCTGAAAGGCGAAAG
>JAZUCR010000847.1:0-3540 GCA_045639225.1 Victivallales bacterium | reverse complement strand
TGTGCTTGACAATTTGCCCTAACACTGCCAAATTATACTCTTGAGATCCCATGGTTCTGTCCTTTGTCTTGTCGCAGAGAAAAAGGTAGCTTGGGATCTCTTTTTTGTCAAGTCAGATAAATTTTTATGGGATATCTGTGGTCTGAACCCGTAATTGAAGGTGGTATCCCGGTCGAATATCATTTTGAAGCCCGGGGCCCGGGAAACTTTCAGATCCAGAATATTCTGCGAAAGATCATACGGCGGCTGGAAACTCATCGCAGGCATTTCTTTGTCCAGTCTCAAGCGAAGTCCGCCGCGCAGATCCGTATCCCCGGAAATCAGATTGATGATCCATCCTTCCGCACCCGGTTGCAGTCCCAGCGGGGCAAGGGCGATTTCCGCTTTCCCGTTTTTCAGTTCGAATTCATATTTTTTCCCGGAGGGATCGGTCAATTCCGCTCGCGCACCGGGAACAGATTCTTTCAGTTTGACATAAAGATTCCGGTCGTCAAACGACAGGGTATAAACATTTTGCCGAGCGGCGTATTCATCCGTCTTCATATCGGTGAATCCGGAACCGGTAAAGGTTTTTTTGCCGTATGGAACCGTTACGAGTCCTTTCGTCTGGATTCCGGCTGGTTTGTCCTGCCGGTAAAGCGCATTGACTTCTTCCCGGGAAAGGATCCGGTCGTAAATTTTGAACTCATCGATCAAGCTCATCCGGCCGGTGTTTTTGTTTTTCAAAGTCTTTTTGTTTTCACCGATGATGAAATCCTGTTCGGGCGTCATGTTTTTCAGCGGGAAAGCTATTCTCCGTTCCGTTGCCAGCTGGCCGTCGATGTAAATCACCAGCTGGACCGGATCCCAGGCACATGCCACATGATGCCATTCACCGGGTTTCCATTCTCCCAGCCGATAGAGCGAGAAAAGCCAGAAACCATGTTCCCCGCGCATGAAGTAAAAGAATTCGCCGACGCTGTATTTGTAGATGTAAAAGTTGTTTTTACCTGCCCAGGTCGAAAAGAACGGCGCAAAGAACCCGGTATCCGTCCCTTTCCAATTGACCGGATTCACCCAGAAGGAGATGGTGCCCTGCGTCCAGTTCAGATTTTTTTTATGTGAATATGTCACCCCGCGGCGGATATTCTGTTCATCCAGTCCGATCAACAGAGCTTTCCCTTTCAATCCCGGCTTGAATACGGGCGGAACATCCAGCTTCGAGGTCTTTTCTCCGGCGGCAAACACCGGGGTGACGGTATCGTCGAAACTGGAGTAAAAAATCGGATCGGCCGCTTTAACGGTCAGAACAGCGATGGCGAACGCAACGGCTGCAAGCGATGTTTTCATAATTTTTTCTTCCTGATTTTAATAATTCCACTCCAACCAGTTCGGCCCGTAATTCTTACTCCGCCAGAACCAGGTTTTGTACGCATTGTTATACGTCCCGATGCTGCTGTTATACCAGAACGGCATCTGTTTGCGCAGCATCGTACGGACATTGCCGGCCAGGAATACGGCACTTACGGTTTTTTTATGCTTTACTGCCATGAAGGTATCCCAATCATGAACCGGAGACGGGGTATGACTGTTGCCGTCAATAAAATACATGGTCCGGGACGGATTGTTCAAAATTTCATTCGGCAGGAAATCCGTGACGCCCGGTCCTGACAGATAATCATTGATCCCGTAATCGCAAGCTTTGTTGTATCCCCAGCCGCGTTTGCCGTTGTAGGCCGGACAGAGCATCATATTCGGCGTCCCCATGGGTTCCGGATTCGATGCCTTATACCCTTTCGCCGGCGGAACGTAACCGCACATGATCAGCGTAACATTGAAATACTTGGTGACGGCGCAATTGTCTATCGAGTCGGGAACCCGCTGGGTTTTGTAATCATCGCAATAGCTCTGCGCAGCCAGAAACAGCTGTTTCAGATTGTTTACGCAGTGGGTCGCCTTGGCTTTTTCCCTGGCTGCATTCAAAGCCGGCAGCAGCATCCCCGCCAGAATCGCTATGATTGCTATAACGACCAGGAGTTCGATCAGCGTGAAATACATTGCCCCTTGGCAAATTCCATTCTTCATTCTGTTCTGAATTTTCATGATATGCTCCTCATTGGTTTTTTATGGTTTTTTCCTTGAATGAATTCCACTTTCAACTGCGGGATGGTCCCGGTTTTTCCGCCGCTGCGGATGATTTCATCGGCGGACTGCATGATTTGCAGCGCCATTTCGTAACGCGGGATGCGGAAATAGGAGAACCGCGGAAACAGACCGTTGAACGTCATGCCGCTGGCGATCGCGGTGACGATGAAATCCTTCCCCGGCGTCAGTCCGAGATCGAATGCCGCCTCGAAAATCAAAGGCATGTATTCGGTATAGTGGACAAATATAAATTCGACATCCCCCCGCAGGAAGGTTTTGATCTGTTCCAGACAGTTTGCATCCTTACGGCGGATCTTCCTCAATTCCGTGCGGGCGGGGTCGATTCCGGATGCGGCCACGCGTTTCAGGAAATCCTCGGCCCGCAGGGATGGCGTTCTGTCATCCGCAATGGCGGTAGCTCTCCGGCAGCCAGTTGTCAGAAAATATTCCAGCAGGGACCGCTGCGCAGCTTCACGGTCGTAGTCCACTGCGACCGCAATGGATGAGGATGACTGCGCCCTTGTGTAATTGGTGAGATAACAGGTCAGCCGTTCTTCAGCGGAAGCCTCGCGCAGGTCAATCAGCTGGTTGTCGCCCGGAAAAATCACAAAATCGAATTTCCGCAAGGCCGCTTTCTGCTTTTCCAGCAGCGCCCGGCTGGGATTGTCCTCAAAATAGATGAACTGCAAATTGATTTTGTATTGCCGCGAACCGTCGAACAGACCGCGGTAAAGTTCGTAGTTCAATCCCCAGTTCTCTTTGGCATTTTCCAACGGCGCCATTTCCTTTTCCGGGAATGCGAAACAGGCATTCAGCTGTTTCTTTTCTTGCTTGAGCCGGTCCGTGACAAACACGCCCTTGACCGGGATCCGCTCGATTAGCGTCTCTTCTTCCAGAATGTCCAGCGCCTTGATGACCGTGACCGGACTGACCTCGAAATCTTTGGCGAACTGACGGATCGTCCCGAGGCGTTTGCCCGGACGGTATTCGCCGGATTCGATCCGCGAACGGATGATGCGGCTGATCTGATCCGGCAGCGGCATCGCTTCATCTCTCTGCAGTTCTTCTATCATCCTGAATCACCGTGTTACTTTCTGTTCTATCATGTTACACTATGTTACAATATAAATCGTAAAAAGCTGTTTTTCAAGCATGGAAAGGAAAAAAATCGGCAAAAATTACAGTCTGTCGGTATGACGTCACTGGCGTTGGGTGGGCGAAAAGATCTGTTCGCGAACAGAAACGGAGAATACGGAGAGAACGGAGAATACGGAAGACGCGCAAGACAGGAGCTGCACCTGGATAGAAAATCAGAATGAAAATCCTGGTTTCCCGGGGTTCGACATGGGCTCCCGCGGCACTCCGTATTCTCTGTATTCTCTGTAATAAAAGTTCGCGGATTCCGGACAGACCATC
>JAZUCR010000846.1:0-9003 GCA_045639225.1 Victivallales bacterium | reverse complement strand
TTGAAGAGACTCTGCAGTTCGTACGTGCAGAGCAGCGGGAAGACGAAAACGATCATCTTCCAGAGGATGGAACCATGACAGAGGTCAAGACTGAATTTCTTTTCGGACATAAGCAGGAAAGGGCATAAACGGAAAAACCGCCCGCCTGGTAAGACGAGCGGTTTTTCTCATTCGGCTGAAAGGAAAACTCAGCCTTTGCGTTCGAACAGGGAACGGATCTTCCGGCCGGTGACTTCGGCGGGATGGTCGCCCAGGGCTTTGCGTTTGCCGAGCAGGACCGGAGAACCGGCTTTGATCTCGTCGAGGAAGATCTTGGCGAATTCGCCGCTTTCGATCCGTTTGAGGGATTCTTTCATGCGGGCTTTCACATCCGGCGGCAGGATCTGCGGGCCGTTGAAGTATTCGCCGAATTCGGCGGTGTTGGAGATGACGGAGTTCATCTTCTGGATGCCGCCTTCGTAGACGAGGTCGACGATCAGCTTCATTTCATGGATGCATTCGAAATAGGCCATTTCCGGCGGATAACCGGCTTCGATCAGAGTTTCGAAACCGTATTTCATCAGATCGACGACGCCGCCGCAGATGACGTTCTGTTCGCCGAACAGGTCTTCATAGGTTTCCTGTTCGAAGGTGCAGGTGAGCACGCCGGCGCGGGTGAAGCCCATGGCTTTGGCCATGGCCAGCGCGGTCTTGAGGGCTTTGCCGGTGGCATCCTGAGCAACGGCAACCAGACCCGGAACGCCGAAGCCGTTCAGGAAGGCTTTGCGCTCTTCGGTGGCGGGGCTCTTCGGGGCGACCATGATCACATCGCAGCCTTCCGGCGGCAGGATCTGTTTGAACACCACGTTGAAGCCGTGGGAGCAGGACAGGGTCTTGCCCGGGGTCATATACTGTTTGATTTCGTTGTCGTAGGTCGACTTGTGGAATTCATCGGGGAGCAGAATGTGGATGATATCCGCTTTGGAGGCGGCTTCGGCGGCGGACATGACCTGGAAACCGTCATTGACGGCGCGGTCGAAAGAGGGACCCTTGCGGGAGCCGATGATCACGTTGATGCCGGAATCTCTCATGCAGAGAGCCTGCGCGGTTCCCTGGCTGCCGTAGCCGATCACGGCCACTGTTTTGCCGTTCAGGACGGATGCATCCGCATCCTTGTCGTGGAGAATAGTCACTTCACTCATTTTTTTTACTCCTTCGCAGATCTTCATGATCCGCATTATTTTGGTTATTCGGGTTTTAATCCATTCAATATAACACGGTTCCCGCAAAATATCAAGTGATTTTATGGAAAAGACGCGTTATTTCACCAGCGCGTGTACAGCAGACAGGCGGGAACCGGGAGTGATTCCGGCTGCCGCCTGCCGGTTCGGTCAGATCATGGGGGGATTCGCTTGTTGTACGGTCGGGTTTTTTACAGCCGGTTTTTTAACTGCCGGAGCCTTTTTGGCTGCCGGTTTCTTCGCCGCAGGCTTTTTTGTGGTCCAGACGATTACTTCCGACCGATGAGGAACGAAACCGTGGTCGCTGCCCTGGACCCAGCGGATGGTCTTTTTCGGAGTCGCCAGGTTCTTGTAGCTGATCATGAGACCGGACGGCGGGCAGACATAATCGCCGAGCCCGGCGCGGGTGATGGTGACATCAGCCTTCTTGATCCGTTTGGCCATGAAGACCGGATCATAATAATCCAGAGCGGGGACATATCTGATGCGCCATCCGCCGGAAAGACGTTTGGCCTTGGCGGTTCCGGCCAGGTCACAGCACCAGGTGATGCTGGGATAGGCCGCCGTCACGTCTTGATCCAGCGCGGCCGACCACATGGTCTGCAGCCCGCCCTGGCTGCCGCCCTGTGCGATCAGAGTCTTGCCGTTCCATTCCGGCAGGGTTTTCAGATATTCCATGGCGCGGAGAATGCGCATGACCATGCCGTTGAAGAAACAGGTTTCCGGGTTTTTGTTCTGTTCAGGATCGAATGCATAACTGTATTTCGGGGTGCGGATCGAGGCAAAAAACTTTTTGTAGTAGTCGGCATTCTGTCCGAGTTTCTGTCCGTGGGCGTTCAGGAAAAACATGATCTGACCCGGGACAACTGCGCCAGGCGCACGCTGCACATGGGTGCCGTATCCGAAGAAAACGATGGTGATCGGCAGCGATTTCGGTTTCGCATTGTTGGGAATGGTCAGATAACCGGTGGCCGGACGCGGTCCGGGCGCCGGAATGGAGACGGCATAAATTTTACCGTTTTTTACCGTTTTGACCAGTTTCCGTTCGACTTTTCCCTGGAACGGGACTTCAGCGAGACGTTTTTTCTGACGGGCCCAGAACGCATCGAAGTCAGCCGGTTCGCCGCAATCGGTCAGCTTTTCCGGCTGGACTCCGGCTCCCGCATAGTAATTGATGGTGCGCGGAGTTTTCTTGCCGTTGGGCAGTTCCAGTCTGACCGGTTTGCCTTTTTCATCGACCAGCACGACATTGACACTCACGAACCCGGGACGGTCCAGCGAGGTTTTGACCGTCAGAGTCTGGTCGGCCGGAACTTTGCCGGAAAATTTCTTGTTGTCGTCGCCGCGGCGGAGATAACTCAGGAAATACTTGCCGGGTTTCGCTGTAGCGTAATCCATTTTGAATGTGAAGACCATTTCCTCGCCGGGCTGATAGGACAGCGCGGACTTGTTGGTCTTTCCGATGATTTGCGGAACTGCTGCCGTTTTTTTCGGAGCGGGTTTGGCCGCCGGTTTGGCCGGTTTCTTCGGAGCGGGTTTTGCCGCCGGCTTTGCAGTTTTCTTCGGAGCGGGTTTTGCCGCTTGCTTCGGCTGGGGTTCCGGTTTCGGTTCGGGTTTCTGATTGTTGAGACATGCGGTCGTCAGCAGGCCCAATGTCAGTACTGCCGCGAGGGCTTTTTGGTGTGCAAACATAATGCTTTCTCCTTTGTTTGGTTAGGATTTATTTGGTGAGACAGACAATTTTCAAAATGATTTTTCAGCCTTTGCTATTTTTGGAACGGGCTTCCCGAATGGCGTTCCGGATGACTTCCCAGGCCAGTTTCGGGCGGCGGTAACGGTCCAGCACGCCTTTGTCATTGAACCCGACGACCCGGCCGCCGTTGATGTAGGATTTGGCATCGGAAAAATGCCAGATGGAAAGTCCGCAGTAACGCGGATTGCTGAATACCACGCGGCAAATCTCGCGGATCAGATCGGCCTGATATTCTTCCGACCAGCGGGCGCGGTAGGGATCATGTTCGCCGTAGATCGCCGATCCGCCGGTCTCGCTGATCATGTAGGGTTTGTCTTTCGGCACGGCCGCCTCGATTTCAGCGAACCGCGGTTCCACATGATGGATGCTGGAAACTTCTTCCCAGCACATGCCGCCCCAGCCGGGATACGGATTCATCGCCACCAGGTCGACCAGATCCATGCAGACATCTTTTTCATACTTGTTCGATGCGTAGGTGATCGGCCGGGTGGAGTCGATTTCGCGGTAGGCATTGTAAACGCCTTTGATGATCGAGCGGACGCGCGGCAGCTGACTTTCGGTCTCGTTCATGAATCCCCAAATGATGATGGAGGGATGGTTGTAATGGATCGCGGCGAGCTTGCGGGCCTGGTCTTTCTGGCGGCGGAGAAAATCGCGCGAAAAAAGTTCGGGCGGCTTGACATCCCAGCCGAGGGTTTCTTCCCAGACCAGAACACCCAGCCGGTCGCACAGTTTCAGGAAGGATTCCCGCTGCGGATAATGGCTGCCGCGAATGAAATTCGAACCCTGATCCTTGAGCATCTGCAGGTCGGCTGCCATCAGGGCGGGCGGCATGGCCGCGCCGAACTGCGGATGGCTTTCGTGCCGGTTGTATCCCATCAGATGCAGTTCCTTGCCGTTCAGCAGCAGTTTCTGCCCTTCGATCTCGATTTTCCGGATGCCGAAAGTTTCTTCGATCCGGTCGTTTTTCAGGCGGAGTTCCAGCTGATGCAGATTCGATTCTTCCGGCGACCACAGCCGGAAATGCGGCACCTTCAGCTGATATTCCCGTTCGTGTCCAGAGAAACGTTCGCTTTTGACCGCTTTGCCGTCGATCCGGATCTCGAGATCCTCTTCCTTTCGGAAAAAGCGGTTTGCCCGCACTTTCAGACCGATCAGCCCCGTGCGCCAGTCGAGGGTGGTGATCCGGACCCATTCGAGATGATCTTTCGGGAGTTCTTCGAGCGTGACATCGCCGAAAATGCCGCCGAACGCATAGAAATCGTAAAACGGGAAAAAGACTTTGTTATACTGGTTGGAAACCATGATCAGGAGCTCATGCCAGCCGCGTTCTCCGGCCTCGAAAGTGAATTTTTCCGGCATATAGGCATACGGACAGGACCCGATGGATTTGCCGTCCCAGAAAATCTCTCCGGCGATGCCGAGACCGTCGATGCTCAGCTGGACGAGTCCGCCGGTATAAACGCTGCGGCGGTAAAACCCGACGCCGCGTTTGCCGAACCACGGCGCCGCCACATCGAAACACCCCGGCACCGCCAGGGCGCTCTCAAATTTCAATCGGGCAGGGATCCGGCCGTCAAACTCCTGTTCCAGAAAGGTGAAATCCCAGATTCCGTTCAAATTCATGCAGTTTCTCATATTTTCTCCTTGCTTTGACTGAGGATAATATACACCGGACAACTTCGAAAATCAATAAAGAATTCGACAGTATGGCGTCGGGGAGCGGCGAAAAACCTGGACGGCCGCCGCGAAAAAAAGAAACTCTTTCGGATGAAACCGGCGGAATGTCCGGCGTCCTGTTCCGCATCTGCATATCATCCGGCATTTCCGGAAAATGATATCCGACAAAAATAAAGGTAAAAAACTTGCATTTTTTCTGAAACGATATATATTATTATTTCCTAACACCAATTACAAAAATGGAGGACAAATGGCTGACGTGAAAAACAGCAGTGCGTTGTCTTGTCTGGGTATTTTATTTTCTCAAGTTCGCCGGGAAGTAAATTTCAATGCACTCCTGACGACCGATATCACCCAGAATCTGGATACGGAAGAAAGCGAGCTCGGCGCCTTGATGCGGCTGAGCGAAAATCAGAAACTGGAGCCGGTGCAGCTGGAAACGCTGGAACAGGCAGCCAAAGATTATACCGGTCCGGCTCTGATTCGGCTGGCTGAGCGGAAATGGGTGCTGATCCAGAATATCCGGCAGGCCGGTGAAGAACATTCGGTTGTGATCGAACCGGTTCCCGGCCAGCCGCCGCGGGCGCTCCGGGTCAAAAGCGAGGAACTCACCCGCCGCTTCGGCGGTGCGGTCATCGTTTTCCGGAACCTGCAGGAAGTCGATTCGGCCAAACAGAGTTCTCTGTTCTGCCTCTGCAACATAGCCAAACATCATGGCGTCAACATGGACATCCGGCGCGTCATGCATGATTACGCCATCGGTGAAGATGAGCCGCGCGATACTCTGTTTCACCAGATCGCAGCCGATTACGAATTCAAAATCAAGCAGCGGAAGCTCGACTGGAAACGTCTGCTTCAGCTGGGCAGCGCCTATCCTGCGATCGGTATCAAAAAGAACGGGAAAAAAATCCTCCTCTGCGGCGTCCGTCCGAATAAGGACGAAGTCATGGAATTGGCGGTGATCGATCCGGAAAACAAGACTGCAGGCAATCGTTTTGTTTTTATGGATCAGGAGAAGTTCGAGGAGATTTACGACGGCAAGTGCATCCTGCTGAAAAAGACCTACCGGCTGTCGGATGAAAATCAGCCGTTCAGTCTGCGCTGGTTCATTCCCGAATTCCTGAAACTGAAAGGGATCTTCGCCCAGATCGCGCTCACGGTCGGCATCATCACGCTGCTTTCGCTGGTCGTGCCGCTGTTTTTCCAGATCGTGGTGGACAAAGTGCTGGTGCATAAAGGTATCGTCACCCTCAATTCGATCGGTATCGGTATTGTCTGTGCGATTATTTTCAACGGCTTCATGGAATTCATCCGGAGCTATTTCCTGCTGTTCGCCACGAACAAGATCGATATTTCCACCGCGATGAAAACCTTCCGGCATCTGATGCGTCTGCCGATCGACTTTTTCGAGCGGGTCCCGTCGGGCGTTTTGCTGAAACACATGCAGCAGACCGAACGGATCCGGGGTTTCCTTTCCGGCAATCTGTTCTTTACGATCCTGGATCTGTGCGCCTTGTGCATTTTCGTTCCGTTCCTGATGTTCTACAGCATCCCGCTGACGATGATCGTGCTCGGATATTCAGCATTGATGGCACTGGTGATTGCGTGCCTGATCAAGCCGTTCCAGGCCCGGCTGAACGAACTGTATCAGGCGGAAGGAAAACGGCAGAGCATGCTGGTGGAATCGATCCACGGCATCCGCACGGTGAAATCGCTGGCGCTGGAGCCGGTCGAGGAACAGCATTGGGATGATACGACTGCCTATTCGATCAAATCCTATTTCCGCGTCGGCAAGATTTCCATCACAGCCAAGAGTATCAGCCAGGTGCTGGAAATGCTGATGACCATTACCGTGATCTGGGTCGGCGCCCTGCTGGTTTTCGACCAGAAGATGTCCATCGGCGCCCTGATCGCTTTTCAGATGCTGTCCGGCCGCGTGACCGGTCCGCTGGTGAAAATGGTCGGGCTGATCCATGAATACCAGCAGATCGCGCTGTCGGTGAAGATGCTCGGCGTGGTGATGAATACCCCGACCGAACCGATGGGCGGCGGCGTCCGGAATCCGCTGAAGGGTGAAGTTACGTTCGATAATGTCACCTTCCAGTATCGTTCCGATCTGCCGCAGGTGATCCGGAATTTATCTCTGGAAGTTCCGCCCGGTACTACGATCGGTATCGTCGGCCGTTCCGGTTCCGGAAAGACCACTCTGACCAAACTGCTGCAGGGACTTTACAATGTGCAGCAGGGGATTATCAAAATCGACGGGATCGATATCCGTGAGATCGACAAGGCCCATCTCCGCATGAGCATCGGCGTGGTGCTGCAGGAAAACTATTTCTTCAGCGGCACCGTCCGTGAAAATATCAGCATGACCAAACGCAGCGCTTCGCTGGAAGAGATCATTTATGCTTCCAAGCTGGCCGGTGCAGACGAATTCGTTCAGAAACTGCCGCGCGGTTATGATACGGTTCTGGAAGAAAATGCCTCCAACCTTTCCGGCGGACAGAAACAGCGTCTGGCCATTGCCCGTGCCTTGCTGACCAATCCGCCGATCCTGATCTTCGACGAAGCGACCAGTGCACTCGACCCGGAAAGCGAACAGGTCATCAAGCAGAACCTGCGAGCGATTGCCCGCGGCCGTACCGTGCTGATCATTTCTCACCGTCTCAGCATTGTCAGTTCCGCGGATAAGATCCTGGTGCTGGACAATGGCGAGAGAACCGCCTTCGATTCTCACCGCAATCTGCTCCAGCAGCCGGGGACTTACCGCGATTTCTGGAGACAGCAAATGGAACCGGGAGTGTAAATCATGGAAGAAAAAGATAAGAAAACCGGACCTGCCGTGCAGATAATCGCTCCTGAGGCGGTCGAATTTCAGCCCGATGCGCTGGAAATCAAAAATGAAAAACTGCCGCTCTGGATCCGTTACAGTGTGTTGTATGCGGTTCTTTTTGTCGCCGCCGCGCTGATCTGGTCCTGCGTCTGCAAGGTCGACGTCGTGGTGCAGGCGCCCGGAAAACTGGTTACCGATGATTCCAGCATCGTCATGAAACCGCTGGAACGCACCGTGATCAAAAAGATCCACGTCAAGATCGGCCAGATCGTGAAAAAAGATCAGGTCCTCATGACTTTCGATCCCACCATCAATCAGGCCGAAGCCGAACGTCTGGTCAAGGAGATCAGTATTCTTACCGCCCAGTACAACCGTCTGCTTGCCGAATTCGAAGGCCGGGTCTACAAAGCCGACCCCGGCGAGGCCGGTCTGCGTCAGCTGGCCATATTCAAACAGCGGTCGGAATATTTCCGCGAACGCTGCAATTACTTCGACGAAGGGATCAAACAGCTGGATGCTTCCCGCAAAGCCCGCGAAGATACGCTCCGGAATCAGAAGGAACGGCTGGTCGCCATCAAGCAGATCGAGAGCATGTTCAAGAAACTGCATGCCAGCCGCGCCGGTTCGCTCAAGGAACTGCTTTCCGTCAATATTTCCCGTATGGAAATGGAAGCCCAGATCGATGAACAGCAGAACCATCTGCTCGAACTCAAGCACCAGCGGGAAAGCACCCTGTCTTCCAAACAGACTTTTGTGCAGGAATGGAAAAACAACATTTCCGAAGAGCTGGTCAAAGTCGAACGGGAACTTACTTCCAACCAGAAATCTTATGATAAGATCAAACAGCTGATTGAGTATGTCGAACTCCGGGCTCCCTGTGACAGTGTCGTGCATGAAATCGCCGCTTTTTCAGAGGGGTCCGCTGTCCGTGAAGCGGAAGCTTTGATCACCCTCGTTCCTCTGGTCGGAAAGATCGAACTGGAAGCCGAGGTCCAGCCTCAGGATATCGGCCGCATCAATGTCGGTTCCGATGTCCGGGTCAAACTTACGGCCTATCCTTTCCAGAAGCACGGTACCCTGGACGGCAAGGTCCGCAACATTTCCGAGAATACGCTCCAGAAGCAGTCGCAGGTGCCGATTTCCTATTACCGCGTCCGCATCGTGATTTCCGGACATCTGAAAAACACCAAAAAGGATTTCCGTCTGATTCCCGGTATGGAAGTTCAGGCTGAGATCAAAGTCGGCAGCCGCCGGATCATCGAATTCATCATTTATCCGCTGATCAAAGCGCTGGATGAAACGGCCAGAGAACCCTGAGCCCGCGAGAGTTCCGCTCTCTTCATGGTCAAAAAGCCGCAGAAACATTTTTCCGTTTCTGCGGCTTTTTAAGTATGCGCGGCATGGTCATTGACTAGTCGATGAAAATTCGATACAGGCTTGTCAGTAGGAACTGTGAGCGAAAGACAAGGGTGTCCACCGCGAGGTGGAATCTGAAAGAAGTCCGTAGCGAAATCCCG
>JAZUCR010000845.1:0-25169 GCA_045639225.1 Victivallales bacterium | reverse complement strand
AATCTGCCGTGCTCTCCCCATGGCCGGGATTGGAGATCGTCCCGCGGTGGAGCCAGTAGATTTTCGGCATGACCTGCGTCCGTATTGCCGTTTCCACGGCCAGCGCGGCCAGGTCCGGATAAATGATGTAATCGCGCCAATATTCGGTTTTTCCCGAAGGTTCTTCCATGGTCAGCGTCACGATGACGCGCTCGGGTTCATAGATGTCCTTGGTTTTGATCCGGCAGGAAATGCCTTGCAGGATCCAGGGCTGTTCCGGACTGCCCGGTTTCGTCAGCCCGATGAATGAAAAATCGTATTCCGGATTCTTATCTGAAACCAGCTCCTTCCCGTTCGCACTCTGCAGGGAAATCGTCCGCGGTGCCCCTTGGGCAAGATCGAATACGCGCCGGATCCGGCGGTTGGCAAGGATCAGTTGTCCGCCGTCGCGGCAGACTGTTATGTCCCTGAAAGAGAGCAGTTTTTTCATCGGGAGGTTCTCCGGCTGTTGCGGGTAAATAAGAAAAAAGGCGCGTCCATGTTTCAGAACGCGCCTGCAGAATCAGTATGAAAACAGCTGATTATTTGTCATAAGCGTGGCCGGCGGAACCGAGCACGTTGATGATCTTGTGGGTATACATGGCTTTCATTCTGTCACGCGCGGGACCGAGGTATTTGCGCGGGTCGAATTCGGCCGGTTTTTCCGCCATGACTTTGCGGATGCCGGCGGTCATGGCCAGACGGGAGTCGGAGTCGATGTTGATCTTGCAGACAGCGGACTTGGCGGCTTCGCGGAGCTGTTCTTCCGGGATGCCGACTGCGGCCTTGAGGGCGCCGCCGTACTGATTGATGATGTCGACTTCTTCCTGCGGAACGGAGGAGGAGCCGTGCAGAACGATCGGGAAGCCGGGCAGTTTCTGTTCGACGGCCTTGAGGACGTCGAATGCCAGCGGGGGCGGGACCAGACGTCCGGTCTTCGGATCGACGGTGCACTGTTCCGGAGTGAATTTGTAGGCGCCGTGGGAGGTGCCGATGGAGATGGCGAGAGAATCGACGCCGGTCTTCTGGACGAATTCGATCACTTCTTCGGGCTTGGTGTAATGGGATTTTTCCGAGGCGACTTCATCTTCGATACCGGCCAGAACGCCGAGTTCGCCTTCGACCGTCACATCGTGCGCATGAGCGTATTCCACGACTTTCTTGGTCAGGGCGATGTTTTCTTCGAATGGAAGAGCGGAACCATCGATCATGACGGAGGAGAAACCGAAATCGATGCAGGATTTGCAGAGTTCGAAGCTGTCGCCGTGGTCGAGATGCAGGCAGATGGGCACCGGGCCTTTGCCGTTGCTGATTTCGCGGGAATATTCGACCGCGCCCTGGGCCATGTAGCGCAGGAGAGTCTGATTCGCGTAATTGCGGGCGCCTTTGGAGACCTGGAGAATCACCGGAGATTCATTTTCCGTGCAAGCCTGAATGATCGCCTGCAGCTGTTCCATGTTGTTGAAGTTAAAGGCAGGGATCGCATAGTGACCCTTCATCGCCTTCGCAAACATCTCGCGCGTGTTCACGAGACCCAGTTCTTTGTAACTGACCATCTTCAATCCTTTCATTTTTATGGTTCGGGTTTACTTTTCTCTGTATCGATAATATACTCCGGTTTTGCCGGTTTTGCAAACCTGAAACTGTCTTTTATCCGCTTTTTACATCAGAAAAAAGGCTGCTGCGAAACGGTAAAGTTTTGCAGCAGCCCAGATCTCAGCCGGAAACGGTCAGCGTTTTTTACCGGCGGCTTTGCCTTTTGGCGGTGCCGCTTTTTTTGGCTGCCGGAGCCTTGGCAGCGGCTTTTTTCACCGGAGTCTTTTTTGCGGGAGCCGGAGCTTTAGCAGGTTTTGCTTTTGCCTTGGGAACTTCTTTTTTCGCCGGAGCCTTTTTGGCAGGGGCCGGAGCTTTAGCGGGTTTTGCTTTTGCCTTGGGGGCTTCTTTCTTTACCGGCGCCGCTTTTTTAGCTGCCGGAGCTTTGGAAGCTGCTTTTTTCTCGGGCGCCTTTTTTGCGGGAGCCGGAGTTTCAGCGGGTTTTGCTTTTGCCTTGGGAGCTTCTTTCTTGACCGGAGCGGGAGCTTTTTCCGGTTTTGCCTTGGGGGCTTCTTGCTTGACCGGAGCGGGAGCTTTTTCCTGCTTGACTTTAGGTGCGGGAGCTTTTCCCTGCCTGGCTCTGGCGGCTGCTTTCTGCGGTATTACCGCTGCTGCCAAAGCGGCTGCTGCCAGGGCTTCCCTTGCAACATGTTTTTTCGTTCCGGACTTCGGTTCGTCCGTTTCCGAATCGAACTCATCAAGTTCATCGGAATAATCTTCGTCCAACGGTTCATCCAGTTCGCCGAAGTCTATATTCTCATCTTCATAATTATCTTCGGGAAAATCTTCATCCGCAAATTCGTTGGCAAACTCGTCTTCCTCGTAAACATCGCCTTCCTCGTCATCGTCCGCCGCCACTGAGGTCGCCGTGATCAGCGTTCCGCATTCCGGACAGCAGCCGTCTTCGGCCTCCACCAGTTTCTCACTGATTTCGATGTCGCAATAAGGGCAGATCAATACCATAACCACACCTCCTGGGTAAAGGGTTCTTTAAATTTTACGCAAAGTATACGGACATTTTTCAAAATGTCAAATCGAAAAACGTTTTTTTTTGAAAAAAATTTCCTTTTTTTGCCTTTTTTTCCGGTTTTCAGCAGAAAAATAACTTTTTGGTGTTATATTTCAAGCAAAAAAATGAACAGAAGGATATTCCCATCATGACCAAAAACGAGATCCAAGTCTGGAAAGATCCGGGAAAAGAGACTCTGCTCTGCGGCGGCAAACCGGTTGCGGTGCCTGCCGGTTGGGTCTTTGTGCCGTCCGGCGATCCCGGTCTGACCCGCCGGCTGAAAGCCACTGGTGAATACTGGGTGCAGGTGCATCGCCGCAAGAACCGCATCGAGGCACAGGGGATCTGGACCGACGGACGGCGCATTGCCGGCATCAAAGCTCGACTGGAAGCGGAACATTCCAGCGCGGCCTATCAGCAGAAACTGGCGGCGGCCCGGCAGGCGCGCGAAGCAAAGCAGGATGCGTATGTGATCCAGTTCCGTCAGGCGGTGGTGGATTTCCTGAATTTTGCCCCGCGATACCGGGAACTGGCGTGGGACCTGGCCGATGCGGTGACCGATCAGGCGGTCCCGGTCGGCAGCGGCACGGTGGCACGCACCGAGCGCATTCCGCTGGCAGTCCGGGCCGAAGCGGCCGTGATCGCGTGGATGCGGCATCAGACCACTGCTTACGATCACATGACGATCGCCCGGATCAAAGGCGAGCGCCGGGAAGTCCGCCGTCAGCTGGCGGAACGTTCGCGGCAGCTGCTGAGCCGTTACCGGGCCGGGGAAGAGGTCGATCCCGAAAGTTGTCCGCTCGCACGTGCTTTGAAAAACTGAAATGGGAGCCGGTTATTTTCCCGTATCGGCTTTCAGCTTTTCGATCAGATCACCGATGCGGGCTCTGGCTTCATCCAGTTTCCGGTAATCTTCAGGCTGGTCGCGCCAGTCCGGGACCAGTTTCAGGAGAATGTCGTTCAATTCCTTTTCGGCGGCTTCGGCTGCGCTCCTGTCTTTGGCGCGGCCGATCTCATCCCGCAGGATCTTCACATAATCGAAATCGCTGATCCCGAGGGCGAAATTGACCAGCCGGAGACTTCTCTGAGGCACGGTTTCCTTTTCCATGGGGGCATAATAGATACAGCCTGAATTGTCAAAACCGGGGGTCCAGTTTTTCGGCCAGGCGTTGACGCACCATTGATGATATCCGGTAAAACCGAAACGGGCGCTCCGCCAGGCGATGCCGCGCACCACGGTCGGACGAATCCCCTTGCTCATGAAACCGTTGTCGTAAGTCCAGATTTCCTTCCCTTTCAAATCGATATTCGGCTTGATCCGGCTGAAGAAGATGTCCGAGTGCGGCACGATGATGTCCGTATGCCGGATCAGTTCCGCCACCAGCGGATTATAGCCGTTGATGGTGGCGAAGCGCCGCAGGCCGGGGGCGACTTTTCCGGTCAATATCGAGTAATGGATCTGCGTCTTGAGCAATTTCCGTTCATGGCATTCATCCCCGAGCTGCCAGAGAGTGCGGCGCGTCAGATCATATTTGTCCAGTGCCTGGCAGGTTGCCAGAGCAAGTTTCGTCATGGCGTCATCCATTTCCTGAGAACATGGTTTGAATCTCCGGCTGAACAGTCCGCAGTGATAGACCCCATTGACCCTGAAACGCTGCATGCCGTCCGGGTTTTTCTGCATATCCTTCAGGAATTTCGCTCCGGGATCGCCGTTCAATTTTCCTTCGCGGGTCATGAAAATGGTTATGGCCTTGGACGGATGGATCCGCAGAGACTTCAAGTCCTGCCGGCAGAATGCGGCATCTTCTTTCGGGTTCTTGCTGAACTTGTTGGCCCAGCCTTTGCCGGCGATCAGGAAATCCCCATAGAATGCCGCTTCCGCAGGCAGCGAGAAATGCCGGATTTTGAGTTTGACCGGAATTCCGACCCTGAATTCTTTGGATCGAATACTCACTTCCGAAAGGTATTCACCCGGCTTCTGGCCGGCCGGGATCCTGCCGCTGATCAGGAACACCTGATTTTTCCCTGCGGCCAGGTTTTCCGGCAGATTTCTCAGCAGCCGGTCCATGTAGGGACCATACACTCCATTCCAGCCGCCCGGATAGGTCCGGGGAACTGCTTCGACCGCTTCGAACCGGAACAGTTTTGCCGGGATCACTGCATTTTCCGGACCTTCGAAGTCGGTAATGGACAGTTGAAATCCGGTCAGAGCCTGTTTCGGAGTGATCACCAGCTGATCGGCGATGAATTCATTGCCCGCGGCGGAAAGCTGCCAGTCCTGCGGGGATCCGGAGGGAACGGAGCCGCTGGCCGCCGCCAATTCCGGGGACATCCGCCAGACTGACGCGTTCGAATCTTTTTTCAGCAGGGATGCGGTCGTGATTTTTTCCACGCATTTCCAGGGGAAAACCGACAGGTCCTGGCCTTTGCCGAATACCCGGTCTTTCGCCTGCCGGACAACTTCTTCCGGATCGGCATCCTGGAACAAAACCAGATATGCGGTCAGCCGGATCACCTCGTCTTTCGGGATCCGGACCGCATTGTAAGCCGGCAGACCGATTTTGTTCCTGGCCACGACCGCACCGTATTTCTGCTTGGCGTAATGAGACTGATCGGCAAAAACCGCGAACCCTTTTTTCCCGGTCTGATCGGTATAAACCGCGGTGCCGTTGTCCAGCGATTTGAGTTCATAAGATTTGGAGGGTTTATAAAACAGGGACAGGGTATTGATGTAGTTTTCCTGCCTGGATTTCCATTCCAGTTCGAATTTGAAAATATTGGAACCGGGCAGCAGCGAATAACGCCGGTTGAATTCAAAATGCTCGTTTTCCAGTGAAAATTCCATTACCGGATTCTTAAGCTTTATCGACTTGAACTGGTTGAATCCGGCGGGGACATGGTCCTGTCCGTCATTCTGGCGGGGAACGGAATGGATATTCCATGAACCGCAGGTGAAATACGCCGGGAAAATTTCCGAGACCATAGCCGTTTTCTCACCTTTGAACCCGACGTGGTTGAACCGCAGACTGCGGGAATGGGTTTCCAGATATCCAGCGGCAGTTTTGTTGTAACACCACGGGTTGGTTTTCGGCAGGTCATTCGCCGCGTTCACCATGAATCCGCATACAGTAAAAACGACCCCGGCAATAAAATTGATTTTGGACATGTTTCAATCCCTTGATTTTATTTTGATTTGTTGATTAATACCAGCCCTTTTCATCGCCCCAGTACCAGCCTTCCCAGGAAACTTTTTTGGCGCGCAGATAACTCGCTTTCCCGGCATGGCCGTCCATAAACAGATAATTGGCTTTATTTTCATGCGGGAAAGTCATTTCCGTTTTTTCATTGAAGGAAAGATACCATTTCTTCCCTTCGAGGATATACGGCAGACTGCTGAAATGCAGTTTTCTGCCCGGCTCATACGTCAGGATATGGGTCTTTTTCCCTGCTACGAACGAATTGATCCCGCAGCCCCACTTGACACTCCAGCTCATGTAGAAGGTTTTTTTGTTTTCCGCGCCGACACAGAGCAGATATCTTTTCGCCCCTTTATTGAATTTCGTGACATTGGTGGTTCCCGACGGGACTCCGCTGAAATACCCCAGATATCCCAGATATCCGCCCCAGTATCGGATATATCCATCGGTCGGATACCAGGCCTTGCTCTCGCTTTTGACAATATATTCCGCATTGTCATTGCTGTAACCGGACAGAACATGAAAGATCTGTTTGCGCATGTTCAGACATTCGGTCGAGCGGGCGGATTCCACCGCCTTGCGCAAGGCCGGCAGCAGCATTGCCGCCAGGATTGCGATGATCGCAATCACCACGAGGAGTTCTATGAGGGTAAAACTGCGCTTCTGCTCCCGAGATCGATCAGCAGAGATGAAAGATGAAACAGGTTTCATGTTCGGATTCCTTTCAGTTATTGTTCGGTATTTTTTTGGGGACGGGAATTTCCCTGACTGTTTTTCCCGGATAAAATACGGGAATCAGCCGGATGATCTTATCCCGGATCATATACGGCGACTGGATCTGTTCCAGCAGCAGACGGCAGGCTTCCAGATAAAATTCCCTCATGCGGATGTGAAAACAGGAGAAGTCCGCCTTGCAGTCTCCCGGTTTGGATTCTCTGGTATAATTCCCGATGATGCTGACATCGTCGGGGACCGCCAGTCCCAGCTGATTCAGTGCCGCCATCGTGCTGATCGCCCGCCAGTTGTCAAAACAGATGACGGCAGTCGGCGGCTCGGGCGAAGCAAACACCGGTTTCAGATAATCCAGGAAATCCCGCGGCAGAAATTTGGATTCATCATTCAGTTCCCCGGCCGTGGTTTGCCGCATCCAGCAGATTTCCCATTCCGGACGGTTTTCGAGCTTCAGTTCAAGCAGCGCCGAGCGGTATCCTTTCAGATATTCCGCTGCTGCCCAGGTCCGGCATTCATCGGTCAGAAACGCGATCCGGCGGTGTCCCTGCCGGTAAAGATATTTCACCGCACTTTCCCCGGCGGTAAATTTGCCGGAGTCGATCCAGCTGCAGTGAAATTCCGGATCGATGAAATCGATTCCCACACATGGATACGGCCGGATATACTGTTCGAAAAACTCTTTCGGCACTTCTCCTTCGAAAAGAATGCCGTCCACCTTGCCTTGCCGCAGGATTTCCGGCACCTGACCGTTCATGCCGACATGCGCCATCTGGAATTCATAACCGTCCTGCTGCAGCAGAAAGATCAGATTCTGGAAATAGGTTTCCGTGTTGAGCTGGAAGGTTTTTTCGGAATACGGCGGGAAGGAGAGATACAGAATCGTCTTGCTCTTCTTCCGGCCGGACCGGCGGTGTTTACGCTGAAAACGCGGCACTACATACGTGCCGCTGCCATGCACCCGTTTGAGCAGGCCTTCGGCTTCCAGATTGGCGATCGCGGCACGGACCGCATTCCGGCCGATCCCGTATTTGGCCATCAGCACGGTTTCGGACCAGATCGGCTTGCTTTCCGGCAGCAGACCGGCCACGATCTGACGCCGCAGATCGTCTTCCATCAGCGTGTAGACATGATAGGTTTTCCGTGCCATGTGCTTGTTCCTTCTGCATTTTATTGCCAAATATAATGAAAATACCGGAAAAATCAACCGGACAGCTACTTGATTCAGCAATAAAGTCATTCCAATTCATTCCAATACTGCGGGGACTCCGGTTTTTCTCTGCAGACGGCGGAAATCCGGACTCGGAAGTTGCAAAAAACACCATTCCGGGTTATATTGTCCCGAAACCAGCAGAAAGGATGACTTATGCACAACGGAAAATTCGGATGCGCATTATGGGGCTGCGGCTGGGTCGCCGGCGGCCATATCAACGCTTATCTCAAAAATCCCGATTGCGAACTGATCGGACTCGGCAGCCGCCGCAATGAGAGCGTTCAGGCGAAAATCGCCGAATTCGGCCTCACCGATATTACGATTTATCCGCGGTTCGAAGACCTGCTCAACGACAGCCGGGTCGATATCGTTTCGATCTGCACGCCGAACGATCTCCATGCGGAAGAAGCGATCCTCGCCGCTAAAGCGGGCAAACAGATCTTTCTGGAAAAACCGGCGGCGATTTCCGAAGCACAGCTGGATCAGCTGACCGCCGTCCTGCAGGAATATCACACCAAAACCGTGATGGGCATGGTGCTGCGCTTCAATCCGCTCAGCCGGATGCAGAAACGGCTGATCGCCGAGGGCGAACTGGGCAAAGTTTTCCTGACCAATGTGGATTACTGGTTCGGACGCGACCGCGGCTCGTGGATGCGCGAAGGCAAACGGGTCGGCGGCGCCTTTGTGCTCGGCGGCTGTCATTCGGTCGACCTGGCCTGTTTCCTGCTCGGTTCGGAGATCGCGGCGGTCCGCGGCGACTCGGTCCAGGTTGGCGACTGGTATGACTATCCGCCCGTGGAAACCGCACAGGTCCGCTTCGCCAACGGCGCCAGAGGCGTGTTCTCCTGCTCGCTGACCGGATTCACTCCCTATACCGCCAATATCCACATCATCGGCGAGGACGGCACCATCCTCAACGACCGTTTCTATCTGCGGCGTTTCCGGGAACAGAAGGAATTTTTCACGGTGGACACCGGCGTGAAAAAGAGCGGCGATGTTTACAGCCATCCGTTCCCCGCGATCGTGGAACATTTCGTGAACTGTCTGAAAGAAGGCCGCGATTCCGAGCACAACGTCGCCTCGGCGGTCAATTCCCACAAAGCTTGTTTTGCCATCTGCCGCAGCGCCGCTTCCGGCGGCGAATGGATCGATTTGAAATAATAGGAGGGATCTTATCATGCGTAAAAATTTCGGCGTCCAGACCTGGCTTTATCCGATGCCCGTGCTGATCATTGGCACTTACGATGAAAACGGCAAACCCGATGCGATGAACGCCGCCTGGGGCGGCATCCACGACACCAACCAGATCGGAGTCTGCATCGATCCCAGTCACAAGACCGCGAAAAATCTCCAGTTTCGCAAATATTTCACGGTCAGCGTGGCCGATGCGGCGCATATCACGGAATGCGATTATCTGGGACTGGTTTCCGGCAATCAGGAACCGGACAAGCTCGGCAAAGCCGGACTGCATGTCCGCAAAGGCGAATTCGCCGACGCTCCGGTCATCGAAGAACTGCCCATGACCCTCGAATGCCGTCTGATCAGCTACGATTCCGAAAACGGCTGCACGGTCGGGGAGATCCTCAACATCAGCGCCGACGAACGGATCCTGGATGAAAACGGCAAGATCTCCGTGGAAAAACTCCAGCCGGTCACGTTCGATCCGGTTCATCACAAATACCTGAAACTGGGCGGGGTCGCCGGCACCGCTTTCAAGGACGGCCTGAAGCTGAAATAAGCTGTCGTGAGCTGAAAAAAAAACGGTCTGCACGCGGGATAAAAGCGGCAGACCGTTTTTTTTGATTTTATGTTTTTTACTTTTTGATCTTCACCAGCACGCAGGCGGAATTGGAAGCAGAACTGAACCGGATGGTTTTGCCCTTGATGACCACGTTTTCAAGCAGACACAGCGGATGATCGCTGTCCAGCATTCTCACTTCGCATTTTTCCGGCGTCAGCGCGATATCCGTTTTGATCTCGTAATCCACATTGCCGGTCTTGAAAGCGGAGATCAGCATTTCCTTGTTTCCTGCTTTATCCTGACCGGCGAGCACTGAAACTTCTTTCTTCGGACTGACGGCTTCGAGACGGACCGGATAACGGACGATGTCGCCGTAGGCTTTGAGTCCGTACCAGGAAGGCGTGACGGCGGTGGTGCCGGTGCGGTAGCAGCCGAAGCCGCCGCCGATGCAGGTGTAATACGCGCCGTAAGTCAGCGGGGTATCCTGCCAGAGGATCATGACCGTGGTCAGGAACGCGGCGCTGTCCAGACCCTTCATTTCCTGTTCATACATGTGGGTCTTGTAATCGGAATCGTTGCGGAGACGGTGCCAGTCGCCGGGGAAGTAATGCCATTCGTTCAGATGGATCTCGGCCTTGGGATAACCGTATTTGTCGAGCAGTTCGCGGATCATTGCGGGGGTTTCCTGGATCCAGCCGTAGGGATCGGCGGCATAGCAGTGGTAGCTGTAGAAATCCAGCGGAGCCTTATTTTTCGCGCAGTTTTTGATGAAGTTTTCGGTGATATCCGGCTGGCTGTTGAATCCGCAATGCGCCGGTCCCCCGATCTTCAGGTGCGGGAACCGTTTCTTCAGTTCTTTGGCGACCTTCACATAGAAGGCGTTGTATTCGTCGACCGTGCCCAGCCACATCAGGTTTTTCGCCTTGGGATCAAGCTTTTTGTTGCCGCCGCATTCCGGCTCGTTCCAGATTTCCCAGTATTCGATCTTGTATTTGAACCCGTCCCACAGTCCTTCCGTGTAGTGACGGATGATGTTCGAGCAGATGTTGATCCATTTCTTCACATCGGTCGGCGGGTTGATCTTGTATTTTTTGATCGAATGGTCGATGGATTCGCCGAGGCGGTAGAAGATCGGCGTATTCGCATCTTCGATACAGTTCCGGATATAGTCGTCGGTGTAGCTGAAATCGTAGTTGCGCGGATCGTTCTCGTCAAGATGGAACAGCGGGAAAATATGGCTGATGTCGACCAGCCGGCAGCCGGGGTTGGTGAGCGGGGCGTCGTGCAGACGGGCAAATGCCAGATTGAGTTCGCGGAAGGATTTCCGGATGTTGTTGCCGGCCATTTCGCCGTGAATGTTGGGCGCCAGATTGCCGCCGTTGAGTTTGCGGATCTTCCCGGTCTTCTTTCCGGTGTTCCAAGTGATCGTGACAGGATCCATGTTATTTTTTCCTTTCAGTTTGATTTCAGCATCTTGATGGTTTGTGCTGTTCCTGCAATAATATAAATCCTTTTTTCTCTGTGTCAATGTCGTTTTGTGCAAATCTGATTTGAGGTTTTGTGCAAAAAACAGTTGTTCCCAAAGATAGAGGAAAAAGTCGTCGGCTCAAATCCCTTTGAACTTATTTCTTCGATTTCGCCGGATAAAGTTCCAGCTTGATATCTTTGAGTTCAACCGGAGATTTGCCGAGAATCACCACGGAGAACCGGACCGCGCCGGGCCACCATTTGATCTCACTGCCGTATTCCTCCAGTTTGCCGGACAATGCACCGGCGTAAAGATACAGATGCGTGTTGGTTTGATTGTGCTGTGCAACCACGGTTTCAGCCTCATAATCTTTTTTCAGCGGCTTGGCGAGGAATACACCCCAGTCGCCGCCATACTGTTCGATGTTCACGATCGGACCAGCGAATTCGCGGGTCGGCAAGTCGCCGAAAGCAGCGTAACCGCCCACGCGCCAGTTGGACGCGTCGAACACCATCAGCTTGGATGAACCTGCCGCGGCTTTATGGGACAGTTTACTTGTGGTTCCCGCCAGCCGATTGATGTGCATCCCGTAAATCTGCCCCTTGGCATCATACTGGATCACGCCGAAAAAGAAAGTGTCTTTTTTCGGTGGGACCCGGCGAAATTTTCCGGACAGGACATAGCGGAATTCCGGGTCGATCGGATAAATTTTCGACTGGACTGTGTTCAGTGCCTTGCCGACCGGCGTGAAGACTCCGTTGACGATATTTCTGGAACGCAGTTCCACCGTCTCGACTTTTTCCGGTTTGCCTTCCGGACGTTTCACTTTGCGCTTCTTCGGCGAAACAGGCGGATTGTCAAGTGACGGAAACGTCTCCGAGAACTTCTGCGCAGAATCCTTCACCAGCACCGGCAGGGAGGCGAACTGCATGTCGGCGTTGCTGGACGACTTGTTGTCGGAACGCACGGTCACGAGCACGCGGCTGCCTTTGAATTTTCCCAACGGCATACGCCACGCTCGCAGTTTGGTGTCGAAAACTTTTTTCGGATGGCAGTCGAACTTCGCGACTTCCAGACCGTTCAAATGCAGGGAGAGGATCGTGCCGTTGCCGTATTTTTCCTGCACGTTGCGGATCAGGATTTCAACCGCATCATCTGCGTTCTTCACATCGAACACGGCATCCAGCAACACGGAATTGTAGCCGTAAAGATGATACAGAGTCTTCCCTGCATAAGTCCGTCGGAGCTGGGGAAGATCCTGGAACGGACCGTATGCCAATCCGCTGGCATTGTTGACCTTGACCGTCCGTTCCGGTGCAACGGCTTTCCCTGAGGAAAGGAAGATCCGCAGCGGGAGTTCTCCGGCGATCCGGCGATCCGGCGAAAGTCGATCATTCACATAGACCTCACGGAACCGTTCAGGCAGCTGTACGGACAGTTCGACCTGCCCGGTGCCGGACAGTTCGATATAGGCATATTCCGGAGCGATATAATAATAACGCACCTGAACCCCGTCAGGAAGTCTTCCGAGCGATATCTCCGGTTTGCTTCCCGATGGGAACAGCGCGTAAGAATTCTTCGGATTGAGTCCGTATATCCCCTCCCCGTCCGCACAGGGCCAACCTGGCAGACAGAGACCGCGGATCTTCACGGAATTCGCGCCGTTCACACGCCCGTAGAGCGGCTTCCCGTCCGGATCGAGCATCATCTGCAGCTTACCGTCATCGTAATAGGAATAAACCTTCCCGCCGGTATCCTTATACATCGCGCGGATGTTGGTCGGAAATTTCCGTTCCGGGAAGCAGGGCTTCAACTGTTTTTCGATGAAGATCTTGGAACGGAGCGTCAGATGGTCGCTGAATCCGGCACGGATATCCATTCCTGCACTTGCGGAGAACATGCCCATACCGCCGAGCGCATCGGAAGCGGCGGAGATCAGATGCTTGTGGAAATCGTCGCCGGCGTTGATGGTCGGAATCCAGGGACGGTATCCGAACAGGAATGTGGACAGCGGCACCTGGCGGTGGATCCGGTAGGCTCGAAACGCAGTGTTTCCCCACACCTGCGGGTAATTGAGCGGCCATTTGACTGCGAACGCGATGGGTTCCGGACCGAATTCGGAAGCCATCGGGGCACCGGGCCGCTTCGCCAGTTCGCGCGCCAGCACCGCATTTCCCTGCGAGCCGGACATACCATCGATTATCCCGTTGCCGTTTTCCGAGGTGCAGCCGAGCGTGTCCTGATAGTTCGCATCCGTGCCGGAAACCTGGTTGAGATTCACTACGATCCCGGTGTAATAATCGCGCCAGCCTTTGGACAACGGATCGCCGTAAAGCAGCTTGCCGGGCTTGACATTCGCGAACTGGTCTTTCCCCTGGGCGGCGGTCAGCGTACCAACCAGATTCTCGTCATAGGCGTTCTTGTTGCCGTCGTAATTGCTGATGTTGTTCTTGCGGGTCAGGAAGAAATCGCCGACTTTGTCCCGGTCCCAGGCCGCTGATTTGTAGACGGCGCAGAGCGCGCAGACGTAACACATGACCTTGAACCCGTGCTTGTGGGCGCGGGCTACTTCGCCCGGATAGGCGTCCCGCAGCGTGTAGTCGGGAATACCGGCGGTAAAGCCGAGTTTCCGCGCCTGCCAGACATGCAGCAGCACGCCTTCGGCCGGCATCAGGTGTTTGATCCGTTCCAGCACTGCATCGCTTCCTACGCCTGAATCGGACACCGCATTGATCCTGTTCGCCCAGGCTATCGAATCGCGCCGGGCAAGGTCCGCCGCGAAAGTTTTCCGATACCAGTCGCGGTAGGGACGCGCAGCCGCCACCCAGTCCGCCCGATCGTAAGTCCCGATTTTCAGCACCGGCGTTTCGATACTGTCATGCCGTTCGAACCTCATCAGATTGTTGATCTCGATCCCGAATGCGGAAGCTTTTCTGTCGCGTTCGAACATGATGAAAAACGGGCGGAATTCGGGATCCTCATACCAGTAGCCCAACGAGGTGTTGTTCAGTTCATACGCCATGAATTTGGCTTCATAGAACAGCCCCGTATTCTGGAATCCGATCAGTGCCGGCTCACCGCCGGCGGGATATTCCAGCCCGCCGAACGACGGCAGAATGAATTTTCCCTGCCCGTTCAGATTCTCGACCGGCACGGAAACCGAAAATATGCCTTTTTCTGCTGTCTTGCCGAAACTCCGGATTGCCAGTATGCCGCCCGGAGCTTCGGAAAATTCCAGGCGGATCGAATCATGCGGGAAAAATTTTCTGCTGTTGGTCAATCCGGTCCAGACGGCGGTCACGCCGCCCGGCGATTTCCGGACGGACAGTTTGCTCCTGGCGGCCGGAAACCGGTAGAGCGTGGTCGTTTTGATCGCGGGACGATTCTGGTTCATGGAAGGCTCGCCCCAGGGGAAATGGATCTCGCTCATGGTCTTTTTCTGACCGATCATATTGCCGATGCCGCCGGTCTTCGCCGATGCCGGAGTCGCAGGCGATGCCAGTTCCACGCCCGATTTCAGGTTACGGATCCCGATGATTCTGGCATCCTTGACCCGCACCTCGGTCGATGCGGTCCGGAAAACCAGATCCCCGTTCGATTCCTCGCATTCCAGCGCTTCGGCGGAAACCCAGCCGCAGACACCGAGCAGCAGAACCAGACTCATTTTTTTCCAGTTCATCATCCATCCCTTTCAGCAAGAATGGTTCAATAATGCCATTTCGCATCGGAAGCGTAAAACACATTGGCCTCTTTGATACCGTATTTCACGAAATAACGGAGGGGCGCCACATGTCCGTCAGCATAAGCCACATTGGTTGCGTTGGAATGGCGAAATTTGAAACTGTAATTGTAATAGCCATACCAATAGAACATGTCGGTCCCGCAATCGGCAAACCGGCTGACTGCCGTTGGCTGGCGCAGACGATGGATCTTTTTCGTCCGGTTCCAGGAACTGTTTCCAGTCAATACCGGGGAAAGATAACTGTTCATACCGTAATCATATGTGGTAGTCAGGGAGGAATTGGGATGCGAGTAAACCACTCCGCTGTTCTTGCGGATCCGTTTTTCCGCAGGACATTCCGTGATCCGCGGATACATGTAGGGATTCAGCGAAACGGGAAACACCGGTGATTTTGCAAAATAGCCGTCCGTCACCAGCCGGTGTATCCAAGGGGTCGACACCCGGCAGGAAGCCAGGAAAATTTCCCCGTTGTCGTTTTCATAGGAATTGACGGTCAGCCAAAGCTGTTTCATATTGCTGGAGCAGGTCGAACTTTTGGCTGTTTCCTTTGCCTTGTTCAATGCAGGCAGCAGCATTCCCGCCAGAATCGCGATGATCGCAATCACTACGAGGAGTTCTATCAGTGTGAATTTTTCTACCGCTTGAGCTGCATTGCTGAGGCGGGAAAAACGGTTCTCGAATCGTTTTTGACGGTTGACTTTTTTCATATCAGGATCCCTTTCATTCAGTTTTTGTTTTCGATTTCTGAATATTATACTGCAAAAAATAAAATATGACAATGAGTTTTTGTGCATTTATTTTCAGCTTTTGTGCAAAAAAACGGCCAGAATAATGCCCGTTCGGTTTTTTACGGCTGAACGGAATTCATTCCTTCCAGGTTTCCCCCGGCAGACAGAGACCGGTTCCATACCGCAAAACCTGCAGATCCAGATGTCCGTCGGGCATGTCGGCGATCCGTTCGCACCCGAAGGTTTGTATGAAATCTGGGCAAAAGTGAAACTGGTCGGGGAAGACGAGAACCATCGTCCGCTCGAAGTGGGGATCGACCGGATCGTCATTCTCCCGCCGGGCAAAGAATAAATGTTCGCGACGTGCTGATCGGGATGGTTTTGCAGTTTCTGTTGATGCCGGAATGACCCGCCACCCGCTTGCGGAAGACGAACGGACCACCCGTAATCGCCGCGGTATTCCCGAAGCCGACGGCCGGCATTATCTGCAGGTCAAACTGCCGTATGGATCCATTTTCCGCCGGTGAAATCGGGCATGGCGACCGGACTGCTGCCCAGCAGAATGGATTGTTCCGACAGCACGGACACCGCCATCCAGAGCGCGGTATCATAAACACTGATCGGAGTCGGTTTCTGCTGTTTGACTGCTTCGATAAAGGCGCGGAGCACCAGGTAGTCCATGCCGCCGTGTCCGGATTGTTTTCCGGAACGTTCGAATTTTGTCCAGAGCGGGTCGCTGTATTTACGGTAGAATTTTTCGATTGGGGTCCAAGTTTGCGAGCCTGTGCCGGAATCCAGGGAAATCCCTTTGCAGTCTTCCGAATAGACGCCGCCGGTACCATAGAGTCCGTTGTGCCGGGAATACGGCGCCGGACTGCTGGTGAAATCCGGTCAACTCGCCGTTGCGGAGGGCGTCCACGTCCGCTTTATATCGGGCGTTGGCCAACCGGAGGACCGGTTTCCCCGCGGGATCAAGCGCCCAGCGGATCGAGCTGGTCACATCGGTAAGAGCCGTGATCCGATCCGATGACGCCCGCTTCTTGAATTCAGTCAGCTTTTTTTTCAGTGCCGCCTGGTCTTCCGGCGAATCCGCTTCAACGACTTTCGCACTAGCCGCAGGGATCTCGGCAAGGATATCCTTGCCCTTGCCCTGGACCCGGACGATCGCTGGTTCTTTTTCGTTGTAGTTGAACAAGGTGAAATAATATTTGCCGCGGTATTCATGCACGGTCATCCTCAGCGAACTGGCAAAATCGGGAGAAGTGTTCTGCGGTGTAACGGTAAATTCGCCGTCAACCCGTTTGCCATCGAAATAAACGTCCTCATACCGGGCGATCAGACCGTAGACGTCGGCGAGGCACTGGTAATATTCCACGACCATCGAATCATCCGGCCAGTGGCAGATGCCTTTGCCGCCGAGCGCGGCAGTTGCCAGAATGTTTTGGAAAAGCCGTTTCGGGGTGTATTTCGAGAAATAGCTCCAAATCCGTTCCGAGGGGTCCTGCGCGAAGATCAACGGCTTGCGGAGCACGCTCAGATTGCGGTTCGCTTCATCAAAAAATTCCGCTCCGCAGAAATACGGCATCCCCGTCAGCTGATCGATATTGGGGTCCTGGTCGATCATGCGCATATCCACATCGCACCAGTGTGAAACATTATTGTTGGTCAGGAGTTCCGAGGTCACGTCGAATTTGCAGCCTGGCGCTTCCTCTTTGACGATCTTCGCCACCTTGGAAATAAAACGGGCGTTGAGTTCCAGCGTATATTTCCGCCACTGCGAACGATAATTCGAGCCGATCTCGGCAATGGAAGGCGTGTGGTCCAGGTTGAGATGCCGGGCGAACCGTGCCCGTCCCTCCGGGTCGTATCCGGTCCGTTCCGGTTCGTAATCCCACCGGATCACCTTGATTTCCGGATGCAGTTTCAAAGCAGTCCGAATACTGTTCCGCAGATAGTTTTCATAAAGTCTGTCCGGGTCTTCCAGCTTGAACCAGCTGGGAGAAGTGGGAATGACGAGACCTTTGACCTTGACATCTTTCGGCGATTTCTCCCGGTATTTGAACCAGGCGTCGCGTCCGTGCGGCATGTCCACAAACGGATCGTCTCCGTTCAGGTAGCAGGTGGCGGTATATTCCGGGTCCGAACCTTGTCCCATTTTCAGCCCAAGAGCCGGGTGGACCGCGAGGCTCTTCCAAAACGGCGTCATGATCGTCCGCAGTTCCGGAAAGGGCGAGGTATGCACCGAGGAATACCCGATATCGAACAGAAAACGTTTGCAGGGCGCGCCGGTGTTCAAAACCGTTTTGTGGATGGCGACCGGATGGGATGCTTCTTTCTGCGAGTCTTTGCCGATAGTAAACGACCAGTAGATCGTTCCTTTCTTTCCCGCGGACCCTTTCTCGGGGACCAGAAACAGTTTTTGATAGTACCAACTTGCGCCCAACTGCTGGACGAAGGGTGCATCGAACGAAATGGTATAGCGCCGATAAGGCTGTCCGTCACGGGTGATCTTCTTTTCCGTGACCGGATAGGCAACCTGACTGTGTTTGCCCTGCCGTTTGATGATGAAACGGTCCGTCACCCCCGCCAGGCGCAGGAAAGGCGGCAGATCGAGAATCATGGCAGCGGGTGTATTATCCGCATATTCCACCTGTTTTTCCTTCTGGGAAGTCAGGAAGATCGTGCCGACCAGATTTTCCGCGATGGTATAGGGCTGCCGGTCCAGGAAACGAATCGGGAACAGGTTTACTTCAAACGTTTTTTTTTCCACTTTGCGGAGCGAAACCGCATCCAGTCGGAACGTCCCGTTAGCGGACGGACACTGGAAACTGATCCGGAGTGAGTCCGGGTTGTTGAAAGTTTTGGTATTGAAGCGGATCGTTACTTTTTTCCAGTCGAAAGTGCCGTGGTCGTATTTCCACAATCCTGCGCTGCCGTAACTGAGACGTTTTCCGCCGCCCGAAATCGAGATCGAAACGCCAAACGTTTTTGCCTGCGGATTGCTCTGCACCAAGTCCTGGCCTTTGACATAATAGGTCAGCTCATAATCCGTATCGGGTTCGACCTTGACTTCCTGTCGCATCTCGTCAAACCCGCGCCCATTCTTTTTGGTCACGAGGAGAGAATGTTCTCCTTCGGTTTTTTCGACGGTATCAAGTTTGTATTTGCCCTTGACGACCCATTCGTCCGGTTTCTTTTCGAAACTTCCGTTCCGAATCAGTTCCTGCGCAAAAAGCAGCAGGCATCCGGCGAAAAACAATCCGCATCCCAAAATCATTTTTTTCATTTTCAAGTTCTCCCGTTTTTAGCTATCTTCTTCCCCACGGAAAAATTAGAAATTGACCCCGTTTTCGAAATCATATCCGTCGCGGAAAGATTCCCAGTTGGTGCTGACAGTTTTTTTGGCTCCGAGGCGGAGCCGCGCCGGAGTTTCCGGTTGCACGTGTCCGTCCATATAGACGATGTTGGCGCGCCCACGCAATCCGTCCGGCAAGTTGCCTGCCGTATAAGAGGGAGTGGGCCGAGGATCGGAGCCACCATGCCGGAACCGGGCAGCGTAATAGCCGGCAAAGGCATTGAAACCGTCGCCTCTGCCGTAGTCGCCGGCAAAAACGGTTATGGTTGACTTTCTGACTGAGGAAATTTTGTGCGCCTTCTGATTGGCATTACCGCCGAAGGTGCCGCAAAGGGCGATATTGGCTGCATAATGCGTATACCAGTAAGACTGACTGCCGGTGTTGGCTTTATGCGTATCGATCGGCGCTTTTTCCGAAGGACAGTTGAAAGTCCCGTTTACCATGACATAACCGTTGTCAAAATACTTGTAGCCCATTTTCAGCCCGTATCCGCCGCTGATCGTTCCCGACGAGGTAAAACCTGACAGCACCGCAAACCAGTAGACCGAAGTTTTGTAATCCACTCCGGTATCGCTTCTAAGTTGGACCGGGATGATCCAGTCCTGATTGTCGGCGGTGTAACTTTGCTGCGCCGTTCCCATCTGTTTCAGGTTGTTGGTGCAGGAGATCCCGCGGGCGGTCTCTTTTGCCCGGTTCAGCGACGGCAGGAGCATCCCCGCCAAAATGGCGATGATGGCAATCACTACAAGCAGTTCTATCAGCGTGAACCGGAGACATGAGTGGTGAAAATCATTTCTGCATTTCCGCATATTTTTTTCCTCCTGTTATGCCCAAATCATTTTACTTGGTCGTAGACCCGAACGAAATCGACTTCAAAGCAATCGGGGAGCACGGCACTCTTCAATTCGTCGGATGCCTTGCCGTCGTAACGGTAAGACTGACATTCCGTGGTGAGAAGAATGAACTGTTCCGTATGGGAGACCGCTTCATTGAAACGCCAGGTCTCCTGTCCGTCGACATAGAAAACATACCCGTCCGGCGACCAGTCCACGGCGAAAATATGCCAGCCATCGATCTTGTCCGGAGCAATGAATTTCGGACCGGAATGCCCGGATGCCTTGTTTTCCCCGTAACCGCCCCAGTACATGTTGTGGGAATACTCGCCGTTCCGCTTGAAATTTTCCATGATGTCGACTTCGATGCCGGATTGTCCGGGATCACAGGATGCGCCGATGATGGGTGACTGCAGCCAGAATGCGGACCACCATCCCGGCTGTTTCTGGAATTTGCACCGGCACTCAAAATATCCGTATTTCTTCAAGAATTTGGGCTGGAGCAGCGGTCCGATCGGCCAGCGAAATTTTCCGGTATAGGGTTTCTCGGACGGACGATCCATGAAATTCGCACCGGTCTGTAGCTGGGAAGAATAAAATTCGCCGTTTTTCTTCACCAGATGAAACAGCAGGCTGCTGTTGCCGTTCAGGGAAATGCCATCCGCTTCGATCCACGCAGGATGCCTCTGCTGCATCATGTGCAGTCTGAAATCCCATTTGGTCCTATCCAATTCCGTCCCTTCGAATTCATCGTTCCATACCAATTTCCATTTTTTTCCCGCAGGCAGGATGCTTTTTGCTCTTTCCATCGTTTTTTCCCTTTCCATCGGTTGATTTTGGTTTGACTCAGACTATATTTCTTTCCATTACTGTGACAATATACCGTATGGAAAAAATAAAAACAAGCAGGAATTGTGCCATAATATGGTTTGATTTTGTGCCAAAAACGGAGGGTATGTGATGAGAAATTACATTCAGCTGAGTGACACTATGAGACTTTCCCGGTTTCCTTATCCGACGGAAGGAATTATCATCCTGCATCATTTTTCCGCCCCGGAGCATGTTTACCGATTTGCCCGGACTGAGATCTGTTTCCGGCTGGAATCCGATTGTGGCCAGGCGGAAGATATTGTAAACGGAGTTCACAGGACGACCAAGTTCCCGCATGTGGTATATAAATACCCCGGAAATGTGCATCAATATAGAGCCGATCCCCGCTATGCGATCGCCTTTTTTTATTCTCCGGAAGTCTCTGCGGAACTTAAGAAATTGAACCTGCTGCCGGACGAAGAGATCCAGCAATTCTATCTGACGGATAAGATCAGGGATCTGCTGGATGAGTTGACCCGGCTGAGTGCGGTTTCCCAAGTCGCCCCGGCCGCGGACCGGATCGACTACTGCTGCTTCGGGTTGCTTCAGGAAATGCTGTTTCAGCGGGTTTCCGATCCAGCGGAAAACTCGCCAGCCCGGGGGATCATGAAAGCAGTTTCCTACATTCAGATGAACATCGGAAAATCGTTGACTCTGGATCGGATCGCGGATTATTCCGGGTTGTCCCGCCGAACCTTTTATCGTCAATGGAATAAGACTTTTCACGTGCCCCCCGCTCAATATATTCTGAAACAGATCATGGAACGTTCCAAATATCTCCTTATGAATACTGACATGTCCGTCAAAGACATCGCCCATTCCATGGGATTTTCGAACGACAAATATTTCATGACGGCATTCCGGAAATATTATGGGGCGTCTCCAAACCAATACTACAGAAACAATACCTCCAGGGCAAATGCGGATGAAAGGACCGTCCGAAGCCGACGAAAAACAGTCTGCATCCATTAAGTGCTTTTTTTCCTGCTGTTTTTCCGTTTTTCATCATTCCATCCTTTTCTGAAAGTTTGACTTTTTATTCCGTTCATGATATATTATAATTTGAAAATTCAGATATGACAATGTCACTTTGTGCAAAAGTAATTCAGGGATTGTGCAAAATGGAATCTATGATCTATCCGCTGGGGAATTTGAAGCGTCTTTCAGGGTTTCCTTTTCCGCTGGATGAAATCGGATTGATGGTGAATCATGGCGTCTGGCATAAGAACCATGTGATCGAGCGGTATTTCATCTGCATCGGCTACAACAAGGAAAAATATAATTCCACCGAAGTGGACCGCCGTCCTTCTTTCGGCATCATTGCTCCGGGCACGGTCATGAACACCCGGGAAATCGTCCGGCACGACGAACTGTTTTTCTCTTATCCGGCCTCCATGACGGATAAGCTCAATGCGGTATTCGATCCGCTGCCGCCGGAAAGACGCCGGTTTCATTTCAACCCGGACAGCAAATTCAAACGGAATCTGGAAACGATCCGGGAACTGCTGAATTCCCGTATGACGCTCGGAACGGCGGACAAACTGGATGTGCTGGCGATGGAAATGATCATCGGAATGACCGTCGATGGCGGGATCTCGGACTCCGCCGATGATCCGCTGAATGCAGTGCTCAAACTGGAAGAGATCGCGGAGAAACTGCGGCGGGGCGCTCATCTGGAGCAGCTGATCCATCAATACGGTTACAGCCGCCGGGCATTTTATTATGAATGGAACCGGAAATTTTCGATGTCTCCCAAGCAGATGCAGCTGGAAGCGAAACTGCAGAAAGCGCAATGTCTGCTGGTCGCTTCCTCGCTCTCCATTTCGGAAATCGCCCAGGATTGCGGTTTTTCCAGTCACCGCTATTTCCACGAATGTTTCATGCGGCAGTATTTCTGCACGCCCGGAGAATACCGCAAGCGCTATAAATCAGCGAATTCGTCCCGTCAGTGATCCGGTGTCCGCACCTTGGAAAATCTCAGGATTTCCGCTCCGCCATGCTCGACAATCAATAGAAAAAACTGATGTTCAGCATGGGATAATCGCAATAATCCTTTCATCCAGAAATACATACCGGTGTCTGGCCGAAAGGGTGACATCACAATCGGCCCGACCGCCAAGGACCGATATGATCCCCGATTCCGGCGCTGTTACAGGAACTTCCTCCAACGTTTCCGTCCGCAGTACGAATCCAAGAGGATCCCCTTTTTTCACTCGCTTTCCGACCGTCAATCCCGGATGATGAATGAACAAACCTGCAGCAGGAGCGCTGATATCTATTCGATTTTTGATTTCTACCGGTTTTTCTGTCGGGGGCTGAGGCATTTCATCCAGAAGACCGAATTCTGCGGCCAGATTTTCCAGTATCCGCAGGCCGCGATCGATTTCCCGATCCGTCAAATCATATTGCCCGGAAAGCTCCACTCCTATGGAAATTTTTCCGGCGGATTCCGCCTTGTATCGCAGCGACCCTTTCCAATCGTCTTCCCGTTTGATGCAGCGAATCAGCGGCATAGCGGCTGCATGACCTAATTTCTCCCATTTCGGATCCGGCCGTACTGCGACCATAGGCGCATAAAATTCCGGGTAACAGTGTAAATCCACTAAATAGTCGGCATCTTTCAGAATATGATCCCACCAGAAGGCCGCCAGACGGGCAATTTCGTTGCCGTCAGTTTCATTCCACAAAGTTTGCATGTTCCGTGCGGATTCGATATAAGGACGTCCTCCGCCCAGATCCGAACTCGGCATACGCAGACGTAATGCAAACGGATTGGCAAACGGAATTCCGATAAAGGTTCCTCTTTTTAATTCATTTTCATATTTCCGCACGAAATTTCTGATTGCTGCACACCCATTCAGTTCATTACCATGCTGTTCCGCCATCGCCACGAAAACAGAACCCGATTCCCGTCCGGTAATCTTCCAGGCACATAAGGGCTCTACTCCACCGTTGCTCAACGGAAAATCGAGATGAATAATTTCCATCATTGCAGCTCTCCTGTCTATATGTTGTAAAAATAATTTTCAAACTTGCGAGTGACGAGTTCTCATGTCTCGCTGCAGGAGTATAATATACCGATTCCCCGATAAAATGCAAAGAGGATGAATTGAAAAAATTCACATCAAAAATCTCGAACAAAAAAGGGACAATTACGCTCGAATCATATCGAATGCAAGCCCTTGGCATCCGGCGGCCGGGCGATTCCCGTTCCGCCGCCCTTTGTCCTTTGGATCAGTAATCCAGCTCCTTCACGATTTCCCTGAGTTTTTCTTCGGCCCGCTTGCGGATCGAATAAATCGAGATCGGCGGCACATTGTACAGTTCCGCCAGCGTCTTGACCTTGTAATGCCGGACATCGAGCATATAGAAGATCTGGTAGTGCCGCAGACAGATCTTCTCCTTGAGCTTTTCCATGCTTTGGGTCAGGATGTGCTTCCGCCATTCCTCTTCGAAAAGATCCGTCTGCACGGCTTCGTCCTCCGGTTCGTAGGGGATCCGCTCCTGCCGGTAGATTTTGCGGAGAATATCGCACGCCCTCGCATGGATGATCCGCCGCAGATAATCCCGGAAACGGCCTTTGGCGGGATCGTAAACAAATCCCGGCATCTGATTGGAAAGCGTCACCATGACATCCTGCACCAGGTCCTCGAGATACTCGCGTTTAAGGCCGCAGTCCTGTCCGTGCAGGCGGATCAGCGGCGCGTAAAAATTGTAAAACCGTTCCCAGGCGAGCTCATCGCCGGTTTTTGTTCCGTTCAACAGGTCGTAATCCGTTACAAACTTCATTGCTTTTCTTCCTTTCTCTTTTTTTTGTCTGCCATTCAAAATTTTATAGCGCATGGTCGTCAATATAATTACAAAAAATGAAATTTTCAAGTAAATTTCTGTAAAAATACAATTATTTTTAAAAGAAATATAAAATAAAAATTAGAAATAATAAACAATATATTTACATCATGTCACTGCACGCGTTCCAGCCGGACTGTGCTTCGGAAAAAAACGATTTCTGCTTGAAAAAAAACATATTCATGCTATGTTTTTACAGGAGGTTTCAATACAGCAAAGAAGGGAGAAAGATCATGAATGACAGCTTGTTTGCACTGCTGAGCGGGACCGTGTCCAAAGAACGGATTCGCCAAAATACCGAGGAAATTCATCGTCTGGAAGGCAATGAATCCAATTCGAATTTCAAAGCTTCCACCGGTTTCGCCATGAAAATGATGAAAGAAGCGGGCTTCGAACAGGTCCAGCGCATCTCTTTGCCGGCGGACGGCAAGACCACGTATTTCGACTGCATCATGCCGCCCGCGTGGGACAGCATCGGCCGTTCGTTCGTCCGGCTGGAAGATGACAGCCTGACCGAGAAAGAACGTCTGATCGCGGACAGTGACCAGGATCCGTTCAACGCCGGAGTCTGGGGCGCGCCGACCACGGAAGGCGGTATTACCTGCGAGATCGTCGATTTCCGGAAAACCGGAGCCGATGCCGAGGCTGTACGCGGCAAACTGGTCCTGCTGGACGGCTATTCGCAATACCAGTACGGGTTCGTCTCGAAAAACGGCGGGGCCGGAGTGATCATTTCCGATTCCGCCGGCGGGGAGGAGTATCCGAATTTCTGCCGCTGGTGCAACGGCATCGGTTACGTCGGCTGGTATCATACGGCCGAAGA